>CBFDAD010000009.1:0-14981 GCA_965602705.1 uncultured bacterium | reverse complement strand
AAAGGTACTTGGCAAATAGGGAAAGATGTTGTACAATGTGGGTGTTTATGGGATAAAGTGGGATAAAGTGGGGCAAGTATATCTACTGGTGGCTTGAAACAGATGCCCAGTGGGGTAAAGCGATAGAACATATGTTCTTAGGTGAGTTCGGCCATACAATCGATGGTAAGGGGCGCATGACTATCCCCTCTCGTTTCCGTCCTAACCTGGCGGCAGGCGTCGTCGCGACTCGATGGTTGGACGGCTGCCTGGCGCTCTATTCCGCTGCCGGGTGGGAATCGCTGGCCGAGCAGGTAAATGCTTTGCCCATCACCGATCGTCGCGCGCGCGATTTTCGCCGTTTTATCTTTGGCGGCGCTGTCGAGGCTGTGCCAGATCGTCAGGGGCGTGTGCTCGTCCCGGCCTATCTGCGCGAGTACGCCGGCATTGAAGACGAAGTGACGATTGTCGGAATGGATACGTACATTGAAATCTGGAATCCTGAGACCTGGCAAGCCGTGCGCCAGGGGGTTGAAAACGACGAGGCCAACGCCGAGCGCTGGGCAGAACTAGGAATCTAGTCCATGGGCCACGTGCCGGTTTTGTACGACGCGGTGCTGACCCATCTGGCGCTCGGGCCTGGTGACGATGTCATCGATGGACCGCTGGGTGGGGGGGGACATGCCGCCGGCTTGTTGCAGGCCATTGCCCCCGACGGGCGCTTACTTGGTCTCGACCGTGATCCCGAGGCGCTGGCTCGGGCGCGGGAGCGCCTTGCCCCTTTTGGGGGGCGAGCTGTGCTCGTCCACAGTTCGTTTCGCGATTTAGAGTGTGTCGCGTATAGGCATCACTTTCTCCCCGCTGACGGCGTATTACTGGATTTGGGACTATCGTCATACCAATTGTCTGCGCCGGAGCGGGGATTTTCGTTTATGCAAGACGGACCGCTGGATATGCGTTTTGATCCCAGTCAAGGGCTATCGGCGGCTGACCTGGTGAATGAGTTACCAACCGCAGAATTGGCGGACATATTATACCGCTATGGCGAGGAAAGGCAAAGTCGGCGCATCGCCCGGGCGATTGTGGCGGCCCGCCCGCTCGAGACAACCCGTGAACTGGCCGAGGTCATCGCCAGGGAGGTCGGTGGATCTGGCGCTCGGCAAGGACGGCGGAGAGGGCGGATTCACCCGGCGACCCGCAGTTTTCAGGCCTTGCGCATTGCTGTCAACGACGAGTTGGGCGCGCTGGAAGCGGTACTGCCGCAGGCGGTGGAGCTGTTGCGATCGGGTGGGCGGATGGTGGTGATAAGCTTTCATTCATTGGAGGACCGGATGGTCAAGCAGTTCTTGCGCCGCCAAGCGCGGGATTGCGTTTGCCCACCACAGCAGCCGGTGTGCACTTGCCAGCATCAGGCGACGTTACGTCTCGTTACGCGGCGACCAGTGCGACCGGACGAGACGGAGGTCGCGCACAACCCACGTGCTCGGAGCGCACGGTTACGGGTGGCAGAAAAGTTATAGTGACAGAGGGCTTGGAGGACAGTTTTGAAGCGCTTTAGCGGGTGGTCAAGTCACGGCGTCAAGCGGACAGGATGGAACATAGATTTGCGCACCGCTCTCAGTGGGCTGGCGCTGGTCGGCGGAGTGGCGCTTTTCGCGGCCTTTTACCTGGCGCTGGCCAGTCAGACCGCCATGCTCGGGCGCCGCTTGCAAGAGATGGAAGCGGCGCGGATGGCGATAGTGCGCGAAAACGCCCACCTGCGCAATCAGATCGCACATGCCGCCTCCGCCGTCGAGTCCCGGCGGCGGGCGCTTGCGGCCGGCTTTATCACCACCGGCACCGTCATCTTTGTTGAGGTACCTGCGGTTGAGTCGAACCAGTTGCTGAACATGGGGCACGAGTCATCGCCGCCCTAGTGGATTGTCAAAGAGGAACGGTCTTCTCTGACATCTGGCGAGCAATCATCCCGAGTTCGTCAAAGGACGATTGCGAGCGAGTCCAAATCGCAGCACCTCAAGTCATCTTGCCTGTGTCGAAAGATGACTTTTGCTAATATCAAGAGCGACTTTAAGGAATGAGCACCTATTGCCATGCTTGAAAGACCTAAGCGCCGCTTAAACTTTTTGGTCTTGGTGTTTGCTGCCCTGTGCTTGCTCACGCTGGCCCAGTTGGCGCGCATTCAGGTCCTGATGTACCAGGAGTTGTCAGACGCAGGGCAGGACTTGCGCACCCGTGAGAGTGATTTGACGCCGTTACGTGGTTGCATTTCGGATCGAAACGGACACTTGTTGGCGGGCAATGTGGTGCAGTATGACATCTCGGCGGCACCGGCGCTGATTAGTGATCGGGTCAAGACGGCCGCCACGTTGGCGCTTTATTTGAACATGGATGCGGCTGAGCTTTTGGAGAAACTGTCCAGCGATGATCTGTGGGTGCTTATCAAGCGTGGGGTGTCTCAGAAGGTCGGCGACCAAATTGCGGCCAGGGAGATGGTCGGCATCACTATCGAACCGGTGTGGCGGCGGGTCTATCCGGAAGGAGAGCTGGCAGCGCATTTGCTGGGCTTTGTCAGCGCCGAAGGCCGTGGCTATTATGGCGTGGAAGGTTACTATGATGAAGTGTTACGCGGTCGGCCTGGAACGCGCGTCTATCAACGGGATCCCTGGAATCAGATCATTCCATTGGGATTGGCCGATGACGATCCTCCCCAGCCGGGCGTCGATTTGGTGCTTACACTGGATCGCACCGTCCAGGCTTTGGTTGAGGAAGAGCTGGCGCTGGCGCTGACGGAGACGGGGGCCGAGAGTGGCGTGATTATTGCAATGGACCCGCGCACCGGTGCTATCCTGGCCCTGGCCGCGACACCGGCCTATGATCCCAATCGCTATTGGGATGTGCCGGATGAACGGCTGTATTTCAACCCGGCAGTCAGTGGTCAGTACGAGCCTGGCTCGGTATTCAAAGTGCTGACGATGGCTGCCGCGTTGGAGAATGACACCGTGTCACTGGAGAGCAATTTTTTTGACCAGGGCCAGATTGAACTTGGCGGACAGATCATTCGCAACGCCACCCGTCAATCTTATGGTCAGGTCACCCTGACCGAAGTCCTGGTTCACTCACTCAACGTAGAGATGGCTCAAATCAGTACGATGTTGGGTCCGGAAAGGTTTTACAAGGGAATTCGTGATTTTGGCATTGACCGTCGCACCGGTGTGGATCTGCAAGGCGAGGCCATTGGTGAGATGCGCATGCCGGGTGACTGGCGGTGGCATGAATCAGACCTGGCGACCAACGCCTTTGGCCAGGGCATTGCCGTGACACCCTTGCAGATGATTGTATCAGTGGCCGCTATCGCCAACGATGGCGTACTTTTGCAACCTTTTGTCGTGTCCGAGAAACATTATGCCGACGGTCAGGTGGAACGGGCGCGACCGGCCGCCGTGGGTCAAGCGGTGTCGCCTGAGACATGCCACCTGGTCCGGGAGATGATGGCTCAGACGGTGGAGCAAGGTGTCGAGCAGGCGCAGGTGCCTGGCTACCGCATTGCGGGCAAAACAGGCACCGCCCAACTACCCACGCCCTTTGGTTACGATGAGCAGCAGACCATCGCCTCTTTTGTTGGCTTTGCACCAGTGGACGACCCGCAGGTGATTGTTTTGGTGCGCCTGGACAAGCCCACCAGCTCTCCCTGGGGTACGCAAACGGCAGCGCCTACCTTTGCTCGGCTGGCCCGGCAGTTGTTCATACTATTGGAGATCCCGCCAGATGATGTTCGTCTAGGACTGGCACAATTACATTAATTGGTTCGGTAACTGAGTCACGAACGAAAAAAGAGATGTTGACACTAGCAGAAGTGATTGAGGCGATAACCGGAAAAAAGTGCGCACTGGGCAGCGGGCAGCCTGTGACCGATGTCGTCATTGACTCGCGACTGGCGATCCCTAGCTGCTTGTTTGTCGCTTTGCAGGGAGAAAAGCGACACGGACACGAGTTTGTTTCGGCGGCTTTCAGCGCAGGTGCGGCCGCGGCTATTGTCGAGGATGATTTGACGGTTGATTGTCAGCGCGTGGATTTGCGTCGTGGGTTCGAGCCACCGCCCGCTACGTTGGAGCTGCCACTCTGTCTGCGCGTTGATAGCAGCTTGCAGGCTTTGCATCAGGTGGCGACCTATTGGCGGAATCAGCATCACCCACGGGTGATCGGCGTCACCGGGAGTGTGGGCAAAACCACGACCAAGGAGTTGATTGCGGCGGTGTTGGCGCGGCGTTATAGGACCCTGCGCAGTCGCGGTAGCTATAACAATGAGATCGGCTTGCCGCTCACGCTGCTCCAACTCACGTCGGCCCACGAGCGGGTGGTGTTGGAGATGGGAATGTACGATGTAGGCGAGATTGCCGACCTGGCCCGAATCGCTCGTCCGCACGTAGGTGTAGTGACCAACATCGGTCCAGTTCATCTGGAGCGTGCAGGGTCTATGGAACGTATCGCCCAGGCAAAGGCCGAGTTGGTTGAGGCTTTGCCGGGTGATGGCACGGCCATCCTGAATTACGATGAGCCCCTGGTGCGTGACATGGCCCAGAAGACCCAGGCGCGGGTGTTTTATTATGGTCTGTCGCCCAGGGCGGATTTGTGGGCCAGCAATATTCGAGGGATGGGTTTGGATGGGATTCGTTTCTGTCTTCACTATGAAGGGGAGACGCTGTACCTTCGGGTGCCGCTGCTAGGTCGTCACAGCGTACATACGGCGCTGCGAGCGGCAGCGGTGGGCCTGGTGGAGGGGGAAAGTTGGCAAGAAATCGTGGAGGGGTTACAGGGCGGTACTCCCCAATTGCGCCTGGTGGCTGTCGATGGCTTCAACGGTTCGACGCTGCTCGACGACACTTACAACGCCAGCCCCCAATCCACGCTAGCTGCGCTAAATCTGCTCGATGAGCTGAGGGGACGCAAGATCGCTGTGTTGGGCGATATGTTGGAGTTGGGCAGCTATGAACGAGATGGACACCGCAAGGTCGGTCTGCGGGTGATAGACAGCGCGGATGTGCTGATCACGGTGGGAGAATTAGCGCGCATTACTGCGGAGGAAGCGCTGAGGTGGGGCATGTCCTCGTCCGCCGTGCACGTTTTGGCGAGCAACGACCAGGCGATCGAGCTATTAAAGCGCATCGTTTCACCGGGAGATGTCATTCTCGTGAAAGGGTCTCGTGCGATGCGAATGGAAGAGATCGTGATGGCCTTGACGCGCCCGTTGTGGAAGGACGGACGATGACGTACGCGCTGTCACTGGCGAGTCTATCGTTTTTGTTGGCTGTGATCTGGGGGCGACCACTGATTGGCCTTTTGCGGCGCTGGCACGTAGGCAAGTCAATCCGTATCGACGGCCCCAGCAGCCACGAGGAAAAGATGGGCACGCCCACGATGGGAGGGCTGATGGTCGTCATCCCTGTGCTGGGCATCACGATTGCCTTGAACGTGGCCAACTTGCTCAACCCGGACCCGATCATTGGCCGCTCGATCCTGGTGCCGATGGCCGTGATGGCGGGTTTTGCCCTTTTGGGTGGAATTGACGATTACGCCGGCGTACGGGGGATGCGGCACGGTGAGGGGCTGTCGGGGCGCTGGATCTTTATTACCCAGGTGCTCATGGCACTGATGACGGCATTATTGCTCTACTATTCGCTGGGTTATCGCAACGTTGCCTTGCCCGGGGTGACGGAGCCGATTGACATTGGCATCTTTTACGTGCCGATCGCTGTGATTGTGATCGTCGCCATGTCCAATGCGGTCAACCTTACTGATGGATTGGACGGGTTGGCGGGCATCATCGTCGCCAGTGCTTTTGCTGCCTACGCCGTCATCGCTTATTTGCAAGGATGGTCCTATTTGGCTCGCTTTGGCTTTATCGTTGTGGGGGCCTCGTTCGCCTTTTTGTGGTACAACGCTCACCCGGCAGAGCTGTTCATGGGGGGGGTGGGTTCGTACCCGCTAGGGGCCACGCTGGGCGTGATGGCGCTGATGAGCGGTCAGTGGCTGGTCTTGCCCATCGTAGCCATTGTCCCGGTGGCCGAGGTGTTATCGGTGATTTTGCAGGTGAGTTTTTTCAAGCTGACGCGGCGGCGAACGGGCCAGGGGCAACGCTTGTTCAAGATGGCGCCTTTGCACCATCACTTTGAGTTATTGGGCTGGTCGGAGACGCAGGTGGTGCAGCGTTTCTGGCTCGTCGGTCTCCTGGCCGCGATGCTGGGTGTGGCGTTGGCTTTGCTGTAGATTTGCGCCTGCTGATCAGGGGGTATGGTGGACGACATTGGGCTGGCAAGACGTTCTGTACAACCGGAACCGTTGGCCGGTAAGCGAGTGACCGTGTTGGGGCTGGCCCGTCAGGGGACGGCATTGGTGCGCTTCCTGGCGCGCGAGGGTGCCGAGGTGACGGTCAGCGACTTGAGGGACGCCGAGGCACTGTGCGAGGCACTGGGGGCATTGGAGGGAGTGCCGGCCCACTATATTTTGGGTGAGCATCCGCCCTCGATCCTTGATGGTGCTGACCTGCTTTGTCTGAGCGGCGGTGTGCCAATTGATGCACCCATTGTCGTGCAGGCCCGGCAGCGTGGGATACCGTTGAGCAACGATGCTCAAATCTTTTTGGAGCGTTGCCCTGCGCTCATAGTCGGCGTCACCGGTTCCAGCGGCAAGACGACGACTACAGCGATGGTAGGGCGCATGCTTCAGCGCGGCCGTTTTCTGACGTGGGTCGGCGGCAACATTGGCCGCCCGCTGGTGGATCGGGTGTGGGAGATCAAGGAGAGTGATCGGGTGGTTATGGAGTTGTCCAGCTTTCAACTGGAACTCATGACCGTCAGCCCTGACGTGGCGACGGTGTTGAACGTGACGCCCAATCACCTGGACCGCCACAAGACGATGGCGGTCTATACGGCGGCCAAGCAGCGCATTCTGGACTTTCAGAGCGAGCGTAACCTGGCCTTGTTGAGCAGAGATGATCCTGGTTCGCGGGCGTTAGCCTCAGCGGTCCGTGGGCGGTTGGCCTTTTTCAGCGCCCAGGAAGAGGTGGATAGCGCGACCGGTGCCTTTTTGAAACGGGATGGGCCGTCACTGGGCGACGAGGTTATCACTCTGCGGCTCGACGGTCGGGAGTATCCAATCTGTCGCACGCGGGAGATCAAGCTGCTGGGGCGGCACAATGTGTTAAACGTGCTGGCGGCATGCGTGTTGGCTGGGGCCGTGGGTGTGCCGGTAAAGGCCATACGAGCAGTGGCGAAGAGTTTCACCGGCGTTGCGCATCGCCTGCAACTGATCCGAACCTTGAAGGAGGTGCGCTACTACGATGATTCGATTGCCACAGCGCCCGAGCGAACGGTGGCGGCACTGCGCGCTTTCGACGCGCCGATCGTGTTGCTGGCCGGGGGCAGGGATAAGGCGTTGCCCTGGGAAGAGATGGCACGGGTGACCCTCGAGCGGGCGCGACACGTGGTGGCCTTTGGCGAGGCGGCGGGGCTGGTAGAGCGGGTGATCACAGAGGCGAGAGCCAAAAGCGAACCAGGTGTGCGCGCAAGATTTGAGAATCTGACGCGGGTGGAGACGTTGGAAGAAGCGGTAGCTGTCGCGGCGCGGGTGGCCCACCCCGGCGACGTGGTACTGCTGTCCCCTGGGGGGACGAGCTTTGACGCTTTTCGGGATTTTGCTGAGCGCGGCGACCGGTTTCAGGGATTGGTAAGAATGCTGTAAAGGGCACGAATGACTGGCTATCTGTCGACGGTGAAGGGAGATCAATGGCGAGCACGGACGTGACGGCCAAGCGGATAGAGCGGGCACGGTTTGAGACGAGCCGCATAGATTTCGTGTTGCTGCTGACGGTAGCGGCGCTGTTGCTGATCGGTCTCATGATGACCTATAGCACCACGTTTGATTGGTCCTACGCCGAGACAGGCAATCCCTTCTCACGTTTGTTGCGCCAGGCGATGTGGGTGACGCTGGGTCTGCTGGTCATGGCCGTCCTGTCGCGCATTGACTACATATGGTGGCGCAGACTGGCTGTGCCACTGATGGTTATGGCGCTGGCGCTGCTGGCATTGGTGTTGGTTTTCGGCAGCGTGCGCTTTGGCGCGCAACGCACTTTTTTAAACGGTTCGGTCCAACCCAGCGAGCCGGCCAAGCTTGCCATTATCGTCTACATCGCGGCCTGGCTTTCTTCCAAAGGGCGGAAAATCCGCCAGATGACTTATGGACTGATCCCCTTTGCTGTGCTCATCGGTGTGATTGCCGGGTTGATTGTCCTCCAGCCCGATTTCAGCACGGCGGTTCTGATTGTGTTGACCGCTGGTGCGATGTTCTTTATCGCTGGCGCGGATCTACTCCAGGTAGGACTGGGTTTGCTCGTCAGCGGCGGCACTTTTTATCTGCTTATCATGAACTCGTTGCACGGCTCCAAGCGCCTGGTGGACTATTTTGCGAGCTTGTCCGACGCTGGTTCGGTCTCTTACCACGTGCGTCAGGCGTTGGTGGCGCTAGGGTCGGGGGGGCTGCTGGGACGCGGCCTGGGGGCAAGTTATCAAAAGTTTGGCTATTTGCCGGCACCCCACACTGATAGCGTGTTTGCCGTGCTAGGGGAAGAGTTGGGTCTGCTGGGCTGTTTGGTCGTCGTGGCCTTGTTCGCACTATTAGCCCAACGGGGCTTTAAGATTGCGTTGGAGGCGCGGGAACCCTTTGGAGCAGTTTTGGCCGCCGGCCTGACCTGTTGGCTGATGCTGCAGGCCTTTATCAACGTGGCGGTGATGACGGCGACGATTCCTTTTACTGGCATTCCTCTGCCTTTTCTGAGTGTGGGGGGATCGGCGATGGTGTCATCGCTGGGAGCGGTGGGTTTGTTGTTGAGCGTGTCGCGGGGCAGCCGGGGGGCGATAACGTCCAAGGTTTCTGGCCGGAATGGGACGGCGTCCGGAGAAAAGCGTAGTTCCGAGTTTTCTTACCGGCCGCGCAAAGGAGGGAGCAAGCGTGCGGGTTCTATTGTGCGGTGGCGGAACCGGCGGGCACGTGTATCCCGCGTTGGCCGTCGCTAGCGAACTCGCCAACCGCCCTACTACACCCGCCATGTTGTACGTGGGCGCTGCGGGTGAGATTGAGGAGACGCTGGTGCCAGGAGCTGGGGTAGCGCTGGAGACGATTCCCGGAGGCGGGCTGCACGGCGTCGGCCCGGCGCGGTTTGTGCGTAACCTGGTTGCGTTAGTGCGTGGCTTTTTTCGAGCTGGGCGCATCATTGGCCGTTTCCGGCCCGATGTGTTGTTTTTAACAGGTGGATATGTGAGTGTCCCGGTGGCCCTCGCGACGTGGTTGCGCCGGAAGCCCATTGTGGTCTACTTGCCCGACGTGGAACCGGGGCTGGCGATCAGGTTTTTGAGTCGCATCGCCACCCGCGTTGCGGTCAACGTCGAGGCTTCGCGCCAGTATCTCCCGCCGGCCAAAGTCGTCGTCACAGGCTACCCGCTGCGGTCCGAGTTCTATCAGGTCCGCTCGTCCCTTGCCGGCAAGCGGGATGCCAAGGCACATTTCGGCGTCCCGCCAGAGGACAAGGTATTGTTGGTCTTTGGCGGCAGCCGGGGCGCGCGGACGATCAATCGGGCACTGGGCGCTATCTTGGAGTCGGTGCTGGCGGCGGCGCAAGTGATTCACATCAGTGGCCGGCTGGACGTTCAAGAGTGCCGGGAGCGGCGGGAGGCGTTGCCGGCGGGCGCTCGGGCACGTTATCATCTGCTCGATTACTTGCACGAGATGGCCTATGCATTGGCCGCCGCTGACTTGGTGGTGGCGCGGGCAGGAGCGGGGACGCTAGGCGAGTTTCCTTTCTTTGGCTTGCCAGCGATTCTGGTGCCCTATCCTTACGCCTGGCGTTATCAGAAGGTCAACGCAGACTATTTGGCTAGCCGGGGTGCGGCTATCCGGCTGAACGATGAGGACATGCGTGAGCAACTGTGGCCGACTATAGAGGCGTTGTTAACGGATGAAGAACGGCTGAGGCAAATGAGCGAGGACGCGCAAAGGCTGGCTCGACCGGACGCGACTGCCTGCCTGGCTGATTTATTGGTGCACACCTGTGTGGAACGCGGGCGCAACGGGCGCACGTGACTGGTTCACAGTTCACGGCTTGAAGGAAGGGGTAATGACATGGTAGGCATTGAGATTCTTGCTGCGATCGTTGTTTTTACACTAGGGGCCATCGGTCTGGTGCGTGGCATGTCTCGAGAACTCGGTGTGACCATGGCGCTAGTTGTCCTCTTGGCGGTCTTTGCCCAGTTTGATGCCATGTTCGGGATTGAAGAGCTGCCGAACCGGGTCAACAGTTTTATGGCCAATGTCGGACTTGCCACGGCAGATACGGTGAAACAGGGTATGACGGTGTGGTTTTTTTACGCCGCGGTGGTGCTCTTGACCGCCTTCCTGGCCTATCACGGGCAGGAGACACTCGCCTTTCGCCTGAAAAACCCCCCGGGTATACTGGGCGTGTTTCTGGGATGGCTGATTGGGATTTTGAACGGCTACCTGATTTTTGGCACGATTTGGTACTACATGGACCGGCTTGGTTACCCCATACGCCAGTATCCATGGTTCAATTTCAGTTTGTTGAGCGACACGGCCAAGAATATGGTCAAAATCTTGCCGCAGAACGTGGTCGGCGGTATCGTGATGAGCGCGTTGGCGCTGACGCTGCTCTGGTGGCGGATTCTGAAGTGAAGGTTATGTCGTCTTTGCCCTTTGGATTAGGTCTTGGAATAAATCCCGGTGCGCACGTCCATTTTATCGGCATCGGCGGTGCGGGTCTGTCCGCCATCGCCCGCGTGCTGATGGGACTGGGTTACCGCGTCTCCGGATCCGACCGGGTTGCTTCGGCGATCACCGCGGCGTTGGCTGATGAGGGCGCGACGGTGTACCTGGGCCACCGGGCCGAACAGGTGTCTGGGGCCGATCTCGTCGTCGTTTCGTCGGCGGTGCCGGCCGACAATGTGGAGATGCTGGCGGCTAAGGCGAGCGGGATACCAGTCGTCAAGCGGGCGGATTTCCTGGGCGAAATGATGGCAGGAAGGCAAGCCGTGGCCGTCGCTGGATCTCACGGCAAGACCACGACCACCGGCATGATAGCCACGACGTTGCTCGTCGCTGAGCAGGATCCGACCTTTATCGTCGGCGGCGAAATCGCTCATCTGGGCACCAACGCTCAAGCTGGGACTGGGCCGTTCGTCATTGAGGCGGACGAGTACGACCGGACCTTTTTAGGTTTAAAGCCAACCATAGCGGTGGTGACCAATATCGAGCACGATCATCCAGATTGTTACCCGACCTTTGACGAGTTTCGGGCGGCTTTTGAGGCCTTTGTGGCGCTGCTGCCCGAGGACGGCGTGCTGGTGGTTTGCGTTGACGACCCTGCGGCGAGGGCGCTGGCGGCAATGAGAGAAGCGCAGGGAAAGGTGGTGGTGCGGTACGGGCTGGCAGAAGATGCCGACTGGCGGGCAGTCGAAGTGCGTCCCAATAGTGCAGGTGGCTGCGATTACGTGGCATTGGCAGTGCAGGGATCCGAGGATCTGCGACAGCATTCAGCCCGCGCTGCTCAGGGAAGCAATAATCAAGGTGGAGGGTTGATTCGGTTGCGCGTGCCGGGCGTTCACAATGCAGTCAACAGCCTGGCGGTCCTGGCTGTTGCCGACCAATTGGGTGTACCCTTTAGCACCGTGGCACAGGCGTTGCGGACTTTTCGAGGGATGAGGCGGCGTTTTGAAGTCAAAGGCGTGGCCAACGGCGTGACGGTGGTGGACGACTATGCGCACCACCCCACAGAGATTCGGGCCACACTGGCAGCAGCGCGCAGCAATTACCCAGGTCGCCGCATCTGGGCGGTTTGGCAACCGCATACTTTTAGCCGCACCAAGGTGCTGTTGGAGGCTTTTGCTGCCGCTTTCAATGACGCCGATCACGTGCTGGTAACGCCGATTTACGCCGCTCGTGAGACGGACGATCTGGGGGTTAGCAGCGCTGACGTTGTCGCCCGCATGGAGCACGCGGACGCCCGCGTCGTGGCAGATTTGGATGAAGCGGTGTCGGCTTTAGAGCCTGCTGTTCAACCGGACGACGTGGTACTGACCCTGGGCGCCGGGGATGGGTATGTGATTGGCGAGAGGTTGTTGGAGCGACTGAAGGACGAGTCGGGTGGGTAGATGTAGCGTTATTTTGTCGTAGCGTGCGAGATTGGGTGTGTTGGAGGATGGAGATCATGCACAGAAAAATCCGTGTCGGGATTGTCTTTGGAGGACGCTCGGGCGAGCACGAAGTGAGCCTGCGCTCGGCCCGCTCTGTGATGGCGGCGATAGATAGAGACAAATTTGAGGCTGTACCGATTGGGATCAGCAAAGAGGGGCACTGGATGATTGGCGGCGATCCGATGCGGGCATTGATGGCCCGGGTTGATCCGCGTCTATTGAAAGCGCCGGTCAAGGATGCTGCTGAGAAACCAAGCTCAACAGACACAAATGAGCACGACCGGGAACTCGCGATACGCAACACGGGACACGGGGCAGATTTGGTGCCCCGGGCCGCTTTGCTGGACGAACTGGATGTGATCTTTCCGGTGTTGCATGGTCCTTTTGGCGAAGATGGGACGGTGCAAGGATTGTTGGAGTTGGCTGGGCTGCCCTATGTCGGTGCGGGGGTGACCAGCTCCGCGGTGGGGATGGATAAGATCCTTTTCAAGGACGTGATGAAAGCGCACGGATTGCCCATTGTGCCCGATCTGCGCGTCAAACGCAAGCGCTGGGAGGCGGAGCGAGAGGCAGTGTTGGATGAGGTCGAAGCGACGTTGAGCTATCCCGTGTTCACCAAGCCTGCTAATCTTGGCTCCAGTGTGGGCATCCGCAGGTGCGGTGATCGGGCGGCACTGGCGGCCGGCCTGGATGAGGCGGCACGCTTTGATCGCAAGTTGTTGGTTGAGATGGCCGTGCCCCACGCCCGTGAGATCGAAGTCAGTGTGCTGGGTAACGACGAGCCCATCGCTTCACTGCCGGGAGAGATCGTCCCCAGCCGCGAGTTTTACGATTATGCAGCCAAGTACATTGACGAAGGAGAGGAAGCCAGTGATTTGTTGACCCCTGCTCCCCTGTCCGAGGAGCAGACGGCGCAGATACGAGCGATGGCCGTGCAGGTCTACCTTGCAATTGACTGCGCCGGGTTAGCACGCGTAGATTTTCTGTTGAACGGTGAGACGGATGAGCTATTCGTGGGTGAGGTCAACACGATTCCTGGTTTCACGACGATTAGCATGTATCCCAAGCTGTGGGAAGCGACCGGCATCTCGTACTCAGAACTGATTTCACGGCTGATTGACCTGGCGCTGGAGCGACATGCGGATCGCGGTCGCTCGCAGACATCGTATGCGTTGGACTAGGTGGAATGAAGAGCTACCCACGACGACAGAGCCGACAAACACTTTCTCGCCGCAAGCGGAGACGGCCTGGTCGGACTCGGTTGAGCCGCTACCAGATCGCGGTGCCAACTTTGAGGGGGGCGCAGCGCAAGTTAGAATGGCACCGGCTGCCGCCAAGGCTATTGAGCGCATCATTATTGGTCGTTGCTGGCTGGCTTTTCTATTGGTTCGCCAATGCCGACACCTTTTACATTCATGACATACAAGTTGAGGGCAACTGGCGTTTATCAGAGGCAGAGCTGGTCTTGGTCAGCGGCTTGCAGGGGATGAATGTCTTTTGGGCCGATACTCAAGCCGCGACGGAGGCGATAGAGGCGTTGCCCGACGTCCTGTCGGCGCACGTGCGCTGCGGTCTGCCGGCGCGTTGTGTCGTCAATCTGGTTGAGCGGCAGGCCCTGTTGGTGTGGCGGCAAGGAGAGGCAGAGATCTGGATCGGTGCTGACGGGGTTGCCGTGCCGGCGCGGGGCGAGTTGCCTAACGCTATGGTGCTGGACGCAGTCGGCAGCGCGGCGCTAAAACCAGGCGACCCGCTTGATCCGGCTTTGCTGGCGGACATAAAAGAGCTGGAACGGTTACAACCCACCGTTCGCGTCTACCAATACTCTGAAGAGCATGGACTGATGTTCAAGAATGCATATGGCTGGACAGTACGGCTGGGCACTGGTGGTGGAATCGAAAAAAAGATGGTGTTCTCGCGCGCTCTGGTGGAATATTTACAGAGTCAGGGGACTGTACCGAGCTTTATAGACGTGCGCTATCCGCAGGCGCCTTACTATGGCAGGTAAGGGGAGCATTATCAGTTATTGGATGTGTGTGACTCGGACGCTAGGGACGTCGTAGCCGCGTCGCCAGACGTCGAATCTAAAGTCTGTGAATGGATTGTTGAAGGAACTGTGATGGAACGCACCATCGTGGGCA
Organism: uncultured bacterium; assembly: GCA_965602705.1. GTDB lineage: Bacteria > Chloroflexota > Anaerolineae > S140-20 > S140-20 > CBFDAD01. The sequence goes on along the minus strand of CBFDAD010000009.1, from coordinate 610 downwards.
TTGACGTAGGGACAACCAAAATTTGCACGCTCGTGGCCGAAGTGGGCGATGGAGAGCAACTGCACATGGTCGGCGTAGGCGTGGTGCCGGCCCGGGGATTACGAAAGGGAGTGATTGTCAACATCAGCGAAGCGACGGCTTCCATCGCCGAGTCCATAGATGTTGCCGAGCGGCTTTCAGGGTATCAGGTCGAGCGAGCTTGCGTGGGGGTGTCAGGCGGGCACGTAGCCTCGATGAACAGTCGGGGGGTGGTAGCCGTTGGACGGGGTGACCGTGGCGTGGGGTATGATGACATTGAGCGGGCGATGGACGCAGCAGGCGCCGTTCCTATCCCGCATAATCGGCAGATCATCCATGTCATCCCACGCGGGTACATCGTGGATGGACAGAATGGCATTCGTGATCCCATCGGAATGCATGGCTTTCGCATGGAGGTCGAAGCTCACATTGTCACCGGTTCGGCCACGGCGGTGCAAAACCTGATCAATTGTGTCGAAAACGTGGGCGTCGCGGTGGATGAGATCATCCTGGACCCACTGGCTTCGGGCCAGGCGGTGTTGACAGAGACTGAGCGGGAGATGGGGGTAGTATTGGCTGACGTTGGGGGGGG
>CBFDAD010000008.1:0-15101 GCA_965602705.1 uncultured bacterium | reverse complement strand
GGCTGTTGCCATTCATCTTCCCACAGACCGGCTTTGAGGCACAGAGTGTTCATGAATTGGCGAGGATCGGGTATCTTTTCCCAGACCGAAGGCAGCAGCGTAGCCCGCTGCCAGCCTTTTTCGATGATAATGCCATCGATCTGGGGGCGTATCTTGGCTAGCAGGTCGTCAGGGCCGTCAAAGTCAAGCGCTTGGGGAGGGGTCAGGATGGAAAGTTCAATATGCAGACCGTCCAACTCGTCCGGGCTGACGGGAGGAAAACGGGGGTCACGCATAGCGCTGCCCACGGCATTGCGTTGCACATCGTGGGCCAATGGACTGTGAGCCTCGATGGTGCCGATACAGCCGCGCAGCTCACCGTGAGGACCCAGCAATGTGACAAAGCTAGCTCCCATCTGGCTCAGACGCGAGGTCAACGATGACAGGTCCGCCGCTGGGGCCTGGTCGCCCTGCACGGCGTAGCTGATGGCCTCGCGGGCCAGGTTGAGGAGTATGTGTTGTTCCTGGCGACTCAAGGTCTCGCTCATAGGTCACCGCCTAAAAGTGTGGCACGTCGGGAGGTTCACTGAGGGTTATTATAGCATACCCTGGGCAGCATGGGTAGAGGGGCGGCGTAGGGAATGACAGCTCTGCGTCCCTGGTGGGTCGAGCGGGCGGGCGGCTAGTAGCCAAATAGTTGAATCTTGTAGGAGTAGACCTCAAGCTGTAGCTTGGCGACGATTTCTGGCAACGTGATCTCGACCTCAAAATCGTGGACGCCGCCGCTGAGGTTCGCGGGGTCTGTCTCGTAAAACCAGTCCCAACCGATGACCCGCCCGTCCTCGCCATAAGCTGTCACCACGATGACGGCGTACTCGGTCAGGTCTGGGCCGGGGTTCTCCCAGGTGCCACTTACGTGAAAGGCAGCGGGCCACGCAGATGGATCAAATGCATCAGACAGGATTTCCAGGTCTTCGCGGATAGGTTCTGCTGAACCAGTGGTCACGCTCACCAAGGCCTCAGAGTCCTCCCCTAACTGGACCTCATTAGGCAGGGAAACGGCAAAGCTGAAGGGCAGACTGCGGTCATCAGCCAGACTGGCTGCTTGCATCAGGTCTTCAGAGCCCGGTAGGGCGGCATACGTGGTTATCTGGTTATCAGCACGGTCAGTCGGGAGCGCAAGCTCGAGGGCGTTGATGCGTTGGTTGTAACCGGTGTGGTTGAGCACCTCGCCCAATATGTACAGCGATCGTGCCTCCGGATTGTGATAGATGCGCACGTTGGCAAACCCCCAACCCTGTGTTGAGGAAATGAGCGTGATGGTCCTCGCCATAGTGCTCAGATCGGCGGTGGGGTTCCAGGCGGCTTCGAAGCACGGAGCACCGTGTCCCAGGTTGGAACGTTTCTGCCCCGTCTGATCGACAATCGTCACCCCATCCTGTCCGGTAAAAGCCACCCAGGCTCCCCCCGGTGACCAGATGGCGTTCGATTTCTGAGTGCCAGTGTAAATAGGGCCGGTTTGCAGGTCAAAGAGGTAAGTGTTTGGCGCTGCATAGCGGCTCGATCCCGTAGGCCACACGAAGGTGAACCGGTCGGGTTCGGTGGGTGACCAGGCAGCGAGGCCCGGTAACCCTCCCTGTCCAAAAGCCAGCACTTGGAGCGACGGGCTATCCAACGGTAACAGCGCCAGGACTGCTAACGGTTGAGTTGATGGATCGTTCCCCTGCCATTCGGCCAGGGCGAGTAGACGGTTTCCATCGGCCGACCAGCCAGAGACCCAAAGACCTTGCAGCGCTTTGCCTTCCAGGGCGGCGGGGTCAGCGTCATCTGTCACGAAATCCCCCTCAGAGGAAAGCACGGCTGTTATCAAATCGTCCGACCTGACAAGAGGTGTCAATTGTTCAGTGTTCAGGTCATAGGTGACGATGGTGTGCAAGTCTGTCTCCTGATCGTGCCGCACCCACGCCAGCCTGGAACTGTCAGGCGACCAGACTTGTCTCGGCCACAAAATACCCTCATCCGCAATCTGGCGGGCGTTCTCCCAGTTGGCGGCCGCCAACCACAGGGCACTCCCCAAGTCATTGAATGGCTCTGCAGCATAGACCAAGTGCTCGCCATCGGGTGACCAGATAGGCGTGCTAGGCAGTTGGCGCGTCTCGCCTGTCTCGATATTTGTGGCCCAGGTCTCTGGTGTTACGTTGCCATTGGTTGTGTTGCGCCAGGCGTAATAGATGGCTTCTTGCCCGTCAGGGCTCCAGCCGAGAGACCACACGCCTAATGTAGGGTCATTCGTCAGCAGCCGGCCCTCATCACCATCGGCGGATAGCAGATAGATGGCCCGCGGCGCGGCGTTACTCACAGGGCTCAAGGCGCTATCGGATAACCAGGTAGTCAGCAGCCAGCGACCGTCTGGGGACCAACTAAGGCTGCCAAAGCTTTCACCAGTCGCGGTGAGTGGCGCCGCGTTGCTGCCGTCGGCGTTGCTTACCCAAATGCGGCCGTTGCAAATATAGGCGATTTGATTGCCGGGGACAACTGGTGGCTCCGGAGGCAGTGGCGGTGGTTCTAGCTGCGGGCTGGCTGTGGCCGTGGGCGGCAGCTCGGTTGCGACGCCGGTTAACTCTGAAAGGTGGGCGAGCCACCTGGCCCTGAAATCATCAGGTTCCAGGCGGTAGATAGCCGATAAGGCCGAGTCGAACCCGCTAAAGTCTTGCATGGCCGGTAATAACTCGGCAACCCGATCAGCACCGACCTGGGTTCCGAGCCATTGGAGCAAGGCTTTGACCTCGGCGTCGAGCAGACGCATTTCTTCGGGGAAGCCGGGGTCGTACACGGTCTGCCACAGGCTTTGCAGAGAATGCTGTCGGCCTTCGCTCAGGGCCTGGGTCAGGATCTCTATGTCGGGTGCGGTGGGTGCATCCAGCCCCAGTGCGGCTTGCAAGTACGCCACGAGATGGCGGTAAAGGATCCGATCTATCACCTCTGTGCGGGTGACGCGGGACTGGACCAGTGCCTCAACCAGCCATGGCTTGAGCATATTTACCCAGGCGTCGCGGGCTTTTTCGTCTTCAGGAAGGCCTGTCAGGTACAGGGCGGGCAGTGTCCATTTGTTACCGTGCATCAGTGGGAACAGCGTGCCTTCAAAGCTCAAGGTGTAGCGTGTGTCCCTTGGACAGTCGAGCCGCCGGCAAGCCTTGAAAACTAGAAGCGTCAGATCATTGGCGACGGTGTCCAGCACCTTGGCTTCGACCTGGGTGGCCTGAATGTCGAGCCAGGTGCCATGCCAGGAGTAGCGTGTGCCCCAGTAGTCGTCGGGGGAAGCAGTATGGTACCAGGTGCCGTCCTCGTCCAGGCGGTAGAACCAGGTGATCTGAAAGGGGAGGGGACCAGGATCTGGGTCGTCCCCTGGCTCGGGGGTGTTGAACCATCGAATCAGTTCTGCGCGGCCGGTGTGGCCAAAGACGTGGACCTTTTGTATATCGGTGGGGCGGTCGTCGAGAAGCAACCCGGGCACTGGAACAAATAGGGCCGGTTGGGAGATGTAGCGGTCCACCTGCCGGTCGCGCCAGCGGTGGATAACGGGATCTTGGCGCGCGCGAAAGAGTTCTGCGTCGCCGTCGGCGATGTGCTTTAGCTCCAATTCGACGAGGCTGCGCAGTTCCGCCTCGACTTTTTCAACGGCGTTCAGCCGGTTATTGATCCACGCACGGGCTGACAACCCGACGACGGCGAGCAGCGCGACCAATACTGCGCCTCGCGACAGCCAGCGGCGTCTCCGGTTGGGGGGAGGAACGCTTTCGCCCGGTTGGCGAGCGTCACTTTTTTCTTCTTCGAATTCCCAGTCAAAGGATACAGACATTTTGGGTCCGAGCCAGGTCCCTGCTACACCATATTTACACGCTACAGGGGGGTTTAGTTCAATCCATTGCGAAACGACGATCCGGTCGTCGCTGTGTCACGTCACTCTCTCCCGCACTTCGCGCCGCCACAGCCGCTGACCCAAGGCACGAACCGCGTCGAGGCCCAGGAGCCAGGCGGCAACCAGGTAGGCGATCGCGCCCACGGCGAGCCCTGTCCCCAGGAATAACGCCTGGCGGACCGTGCCTTCGGTCTGGAACGGCCACCAAGCTTTCAGGCTGAGCAGGACCAAGCCCATCAGGATAGCAGCCAGGGCAGCCCGTACAAAGGTGCGCAGCAAACGTGGGCCGTCCACTCCACCCAGCGGAGCGCGGGCCAGCCACAAGAGCCCCCCCACTTCAAAGCTGACGGCTAGCGAATTGGCCAGGGCCAGGCCTGCATGACCCAGAAGGTCGCGCAGGCTCAGACTCAGGACAAAGTTAGCCGTCATAGCCAGCACCGCCAACAGTAATGGTGTGCGGGTGTCCTGACGCGCGTAGAAAGCGCGGGCGACCACCTCTAGTGCGGCGTGGCCCACCAGGCCCGCGGCGTAGCCACTGAGGGCGGCCAGCACGACCTCGGTGGAGGCGCCACCAAACTGTCCGCCCTGAAACAGCAGTTCAATCAAGGGACGTCCCAACAGAACCAACCCTAGCGTGGCAGGGAGCCCCAGGGCAAGGACAGCGCGCAATGTCGCCGACAGAGTGTCGCGCAGTTCATGGACCCGCCCCTGGGCAGCCATCTCGCTCAGCGTGGGAAAGACAGCCGTGGCAATGGCGGTGCCGATGATCGTCTCCGGCATTTGCATCAGTCGCCAGCCAAAGTTGAGCGCTGACACGCTGCCCGAGCCCAAGTCGGAGGCCAGGCGTACGGTGATGAGCGTGCTGGTCTGGACCACACCCAGCGTCAGCATCCGTGGCCCCATCAGGCGCAACACGCGCCGCAGGCCGGGTTCGTGCATGCCCAGGGTCGGCAACCAGCGCGCGTGGTAGCGCCATAGTCCCGGTACCTGGATCAGCAGGTGCATGACCGAGCCTATCACGGCCCCCACCGCCAGCCCCCACACGCCTAATGGGCGCGCTAGAAAGATCGCTCCGGCAATGATGCCCAGGTTGTACAAGATTGGAGCCAACGCCGGCAGCAAAAAGTGCTGGTGTGCCCATAGGATGGACATGACGACGCCGCTGACAGAGAAGACGAGCGTCGAGAGCATGGTCACGCGCATCAGGCCAGCGGTGAGGCTCTGATGCGCGGGCGCAAAACCGGGTGCGATGAAATGTGACACAAGCCAGGGTGCTACGAGGGCGATGAGGCCGGCCAGGACGGCTGTCACCAGGAAGGCCAGGTTGATCACGCTGCTGACCAGTCGCCAGGTGCTCTCGCGATCGTCGCGGCTCAGATAACCTGCCAGCACCGGTATGAAAGGCGCGGCCAGCGCGCCACCGGAGATAAGGGTGTTGAGCAGTTCAGGCAGGCCACCGGCGGCGACAAAGGCGTCCAGGTCGGCGCTGGTCCCAAAGACGCGGGCTTTTACCAAATCGTCTATCACGCCGACAACCTTGCCGACGCCGAGCAGAACCATAACCAATAGGGCAGCCTGGGCAACGTTGGTCCGTCCTTGGGGTTGGGTTGCGCCGGGGACGGTTCCATTCCTGGGGTGGGTGGTTTTGCATTGTGGGCCATTTCGCCCGGAAGGTAGGTCCGTCACTGTAGTGACTCCAAGGCCTTGGACGCCGCGTCAAAGGTCGGGTTGTACTTGATGGCCGCTTTGAAATCATCGCGGGCTTTGTCGGTCTCCCCCTGGGCTAAAAGAGCCATACCCCGCCAATAATGACTCTCTTCCAGATTATCGGTGATGTTAAGGGTGACGGTTGCCAGGGTGACGACGTCATCATAGCGGCCCACAGCGTAGTAGCTTTTGTAAGGGCCGAATTGATACCAGAGCATACGCCAGGGTAGTCCCAACAGCCGCGCCTGATCATAGGCGGCGGCGGCTTCTTGATGGCGACCGAGGGCAGTCATGTTACTGCCAATGTTGAACCAGGCAAAGGCGGTCCCGTCAGTGCACGCCTCGTAGGCGACGCACTCGGCGTTGGGGTTCGCCGCTTCAGCTTGAGCCGTCTCTAGCGCCGACGCGTACGCGTGGTGTCTATCCACGTCGTCGCCTAGAATGGCCGCAAGTTGCCCGGCCTGAAATGGTTGGTAAACGACCAAATACACGCGGTTAAAGACACGCCAGAGTTCGTCGAAGGCGTCATAGTCTAGAAGCACGTTGGGACCGTTGTAAGAATCGTGGGCAGTGAATTGACGAGCCTCGTCGTCATAGCTGGTCAGCAGGCGATAATGGCCCATCTGGTCGCCTGGCTCAGGGATGAACCAGGTCTCGACCACCACCGGCAGGCCGGCTGCGATCAGTTGCTTGAGACGTGTCAGGTCGCCGCCCACACGCACCGTCGCCTCCAGCTCCAGCGAACGCGCATAGACCGCCATTTCGTAAGGGCTGACGTTTTTGTCCTCAGGATCAGGCTTTAGAAAGGCGGCCGCGTCGGCCTGGGTTTCGGTCTGGTGGAAGTAAGACAGGGCCATACCGAGTGTCGCTGGGCCGCAATTGTTCCAGGTCTGGTAAGTGTGGGTAAATGGCGGCAAGCTGGCGCGGGCCGGGAGCGGGACAGGGGTAGAGGTAGGGCGATGTGTGGGTGTGTGGGTCGCCGGGAAAGGGGAGGAAGTTGGCTCTCCTGTGGGGCGGGATAACGTGCTGGTAGGCTGGTAGGCTGGTGAGCGGGTTGGCTCCAGGGCCCTCGACTCTACCGGTGTGGGTGTGACAAAGGTGACGCCACCCAGATGCAGCTTTGTTGGCGTGAAAGTGAACAGGGCTGCTGGTGTAATGTCGATCGCCGGTGTGGGCAGGAGGCCCGGGTGAGGCTGGCGGCGCAAGTTCTGGACAAAGCCGGGCAGGCGGGCAGCGTAGCGACCAGGCAAGGCGCGTACGGCAGCCGGGATGAGCACCAGGAGACATACCAGGGATATGATGCCCAATAGCGCCAGTCCGGCGAGAAGCCGGCGGCGATGTGCCGGGTCTAATGGTTTAGAAGAATTCGAAGGCCGGGCTTTGAACATTTTACCCTCGGGCAATCTTGATACCAGGCGCCAACTGTTATTCTGGCGGCATCAGGATGGCCTAATTGTAACCAACTGGACTCCGGTGTGCAAGACGTTCAACCTATGGTTGGTTGGTGTTTGCCCTGTGATTCATATTGCGCAGAGCTGCACGGATGAGATTGGTGCGAACCATGTCCCTGTCTCGGTGAAAAAGGCGCAGCGCCTGGGCCATTAGCGCGCGTCGGCTGGAATCGGCCCTAGGACATTTAGGAGGCGGTGGGGGAAAGTCGCAGGCACGAGCCAAACGGGCCAGCTCTTTTTCAGGCACAAAGGCCAATGGACGGACGAGGCGAAAGCGACCGCCGAAATAGTTTGCGGCGGGGGCCATGGTCTCGAGACGCCCGCCGTAAAAGAGGTTGAGCAGGGTTGTCTGTGCCAGGTCATCGGCATTGTGCGCAAAAGCCACGACCCGGCAGCCCAGCCGGTCGGCGACTTGAAATATCGTCTTGCGCCGATGCCAGGTGCAGCGATGGCAGGGCAGTGGCAATGGCTCGTCGGGGGGCAAATCCATTGGCTCGATCACGAATGAGTAATCTTGCGCTTGAAGCCAATCGGCTAGCGCTGTATGTCCCGCGCAATCAAGGCCGCTCGCGTTTCCGTGCACGTGGACGGCGATCACCTCGTAACGTTGGCGGACGCGCTGTTGTCGCAAATCGAGCAGCGTCAACAGGCCCAGGCTATCCTTGCCGCCCGATATGGCGACGGCAACGCGGTCGCCGTCGTCGATCATCTGGTAATCGCGAATGGCCTGATTGACCTTTTTGAGCAAAAAATAACCGCGTCGAGCGGCTTGTTGTGAGAGCTTCATGGGCTCATGGTCGAATGCGCACTATAGACGTACCTAACGTGTCCGACAGGGAAATTGTACATGGAAAGCCCGGCAGTAGCAAGTTGGACGTCCGTCTCGATCAGGCTACCTTTTATCGCGCAATTGTGCTAAACTATGCGACACATGGTTGAGAGGTGTTGCCCGATGCTAGTAGGGAGGTTTGACATGAACCTTTTGCGGAACGGTGACTTTGAAGCCGACTGGTCCGAAGAAAGATCGCACCGCTGCAGGATTTTTCCGGTGGACGGCGAATCTTTTGAGAACGACGTCGGCAATATCTTTACCCCACCTGGGTGGATAGTCTGGTTCCGGCACCAGGAGGGTGAGTGGGCACAGCCCGAGTGCCGGGATGCCTGGTCTAAAGATCCTGACCGGATGCACAGTGGCAAGAAAGGGTTCTTGGTTTTTACGTTCTCTAGAAAGCACGATGCTGGTTTGATGCAGCAAGTGTCAGTCGAACCAGGGACACGGTTACGCTTTTCAGCCTGGGCGCATGCGTGGTCTAATCATAAAGACCCCGCGCACCCGGATCGGTTCCCACATCCAGATAAATCCCGTTGGAGTGAGGGTGCGGGATTTGATCCGTTCTTTGCGCTGGAGGGTCAAGCTACTGACGACGCGCTGCGCAATTTCATGTTTTGGATTGGTATGGATCCCGCCGGCGGCACGGACCCTTTTGCCGACTCGGTCATCTGGGGCCGGGGTACTCACATCTACAATTCTTTCCACGAGGTGCCACCGGTCGTGGCAGTTGCCCGGTCGGATATCGTGACGGTCTTTTTGCGATCTCGTACGCTGTATCCATTCAAGCACAACGACGCCTATTGGGATGACGCCTCTCTGGTTGTGAGTGGACAACCTGTCAAAGAGTGGGACGACGAGCCGGAAGAGGAGCTTCGTGGGCAGCCCAGGGAGCAGTATGAACGTGTCTACGTCCTTTTGCCGCGCAACGCCGGTGAGGAGTGGGCACAGGCCGTGGTGGAGGCCACATGGGACGCTCGAGGGTATACCGTCGGCCGGAGTGCTGACGATGCCGGGATAGGGGATTTGGATAAGCGCACCGTCATCGCTATCAATCCCCAAGACTGGGGGCCTGGAGAGGACGGAACAGGGCTTGAGGGCTTTTTCAACAAATATTACCCCGGTGTGCAATATCGCCCCGTAATCGCCACGACTCCGGATGCGTTGCGGCATTTGCTGTGAGGCTCTTGCCTTGCGGGGCATAACTCAAAACTGTGATTACAGCACGTGATTTCTGATCCTAGCTAGGTCAGGTTCTCGCGAGCGATGGTCGCTGCACCGAGTACACCGGCATAGTCACCCAGCTTGGCGCTGACGACACGCACCTTGTCAGCGTCGTGCTGTTGGATAAACCAGCGGGGTGCGTCGCGACGGATCGGTTCCACGAGACGCTCGCCCAAAGCCTCAGTCACTCCCCCGCCGATGACGACCATCTCTGGATCGAAAAAGTTAACAATGCTGGCGACGAGGATGGTCAGGTAGGTCGTGGCGCGGTCCATAACCTCGGTCACTAGCGGGTCCTCCCGTTTCAGTGCCTCAGCCAATAATCCGCTCGTGATACGCGTCTTGCCGCCTTTCTCGAGCAGCTTGGTCATCACTGTCTTTCTACCAGCGCTAATCGCAGCGCGAATGTCGCGTTCGATAGCCGTGCGGCTGGCATACGCCTCCAGGCAGCCCGGACGGCCGCACCCGCACATTGCTTCGTCCGCTTGACCCTTAAAGCCCACAAACATGTGCCCGACCTCGCCAGCGCTGTTGCGAAAGCCGTGGCGCAGGCGTCCGTTCACGATGACCCCCCCGCCGACCCCGGTGCCGACGAAGATACCTACCATATCCTTGGTACCACGCCCAGCTCCTAACGCATGTTCGCCCACCGTACCGACGTTGACGTCGTTATCTACAAAGACGGGCATCTCTAGTGCCTCACTCAAGCGCTGGCCAAGGGCACAGTTGTTTAACGTCGGGATGTTGGTGACCTCGAATAAAAAGCCTGTGCGGGGGTCAACCGGGGCTGGCACACCGACGCCGACGGCCAATATATTCTTGGCAGGCACTTTCGCCTCTTTGATCGCCTGGCGCACCGTTTGGATCAGACGTTGGATGATTTTTTCTGCACCAGAGGCGGGTAAGGTTGGCCGCTTGACCTCGCTAAGGATTTTCCCTTTTTCGTTCACGACGGCGGCCAGTATCTTGGTGCCACCCAGGTCAACGCCTACGACGTAGGTTTGCGCTTTCTTGGCCTTTTTCTTCTTGGGCATTCTTTCTTTTCCTCCGACGCTTTTTCCCCGTTTGAGAGTTTTTTCCGTCAATTGAAACCCGGCCGGTGACTTGAGCAAAGGGTTTACCGTTTACAGTGGTTCAAAGCGCGCTGTAAAGTGGCGCAGGTAAGGAGGCTCGTAGGTAAAGCGTAGGCCACGCATCTTGTCCCGCCGGTCATGGATATTCGTCAGCGCACGGACGACATAGTCCAGATGGGTCTGGGTGTAGACGCGACGCGGGATGGCCAGTCGCACCAATTCCAGCGTGGGATAAATCGTCTCACCGGTGTCGGGGTCCTGGTGGGCAAAAGCCACGGTGCCCAACTCGACGCAACGAATGCCCGCTTCAAGATAGAGTTCCACCGCCAGTGCCTGACCAGGAAGCTCGGCCCGGGGGATGTGTGGTAGCAGCCGTTTAACGTCAATATAAACAGCGTGGCCACCCGGTGGTTCGACGATGGGGATGTTTTCTTCTAACAGCCGCTCGGCTAGGTAGCGAGTGTGGGCGATGCGATAGGCTAGATATCTCTGGTCAATGCCCTCCCACAGGCCGCGGGCAACTGCCTCCAGGTCGCGCCCGGCCAGACCGCCGTAGGTAGGAAAGCCTTCGCGGAGAACCAATTCGTTACAGGCCGTCTGGTAGAGTTGGGGATCATTCATAGCGAGAAAGCCCCCAATGTTGACCAATGCGTCCTTTTTGGCGCTCATTGTGCAGCCGTCGGCGTAAGAAAACATCTCGTTGGCGATTTCGCGAATGGATTGCTTCGTATAGCCTTCCTCGCGCTGCTGGATAAAGTAGCAGTTCTCAGCATAACGGCAAGCGTCAACAAAGAAGGGGATGCCGTGACGGTGATAGGTCTCAGCGGTGGCGCGAATATTGGCCATGCTCACTGGCTGGCCGCCGCCGGCGTTGTTGGTGACAGTTATCATACCTACGGGGATGTTATCTTGCCCAACGCTTTGTATGAACTGCTCCAGTTTTTCTGTGTCCATGTTCCCTTTGAAAGGGTGATGGCTCAGAGGGTCAAGTCCTTCTTCGATGACCAGGTTGACTGGCTCCCCGCCGCGAGCAGCGACGTTGGCGCCGGTGGTGTCAAAGTGCATGTTGTTGGGAACATAGTGGCCCGGTTTCACCAGGATGGTGAACAGGACGTTCTCAGCCGCCCGTCCTTGATGAGTGGGTGCAAAGTGCTCAAAGCCGAAAATACCTTGTATCGCTTCTTGAAGCGAAAAAAAGTTTCGGGCCTGGGCATAGGCTTCGTCGCCTTTCATCATACCGGCCCACTGATCGTCGCTCATGGCTGACGTGCCACTATCGGTCAGCAAGTCGATGTACACCGCGTCGGAGGGCACGTTAAAGAGATTGTAGCCGGCCTCGATGAGTATGTTCTGGCGCTCCGCCTGCGTTGTGAAGTTCGACGGCTCGACAACCTTGATGCGAAACGGTTCCAGTGGAAAGTTGGCCATAGGAGGTCTCCTTGTGTGTAGGGTAGATTGGATTTTGTAGCCCAGATGGGGCCGAGACTTGAAGAGTTTACCATCATTTCCCGTCGGGCGCAATCGCATTTTGACAGTTCTCATATTCTCGATTACAATAACGCGGTGCAATCGTTAACCGCCAGTCAGGAGGACTGATGAAAGAGTATAAAACCGACCAAATTCGAAACGTTGTTTTGCTGGGTCACGGGAGCGCTGGCAAGACATCGTTGATAGAATCAATGTTATTTACCACAAAGGCTGTAAATCGACTGGGCAAGGTTGAAGATGGGACAACCGTTGCAGACTTTGACGAGGAAGAGATCAGACGGCATATCTCGCTAGGCCTGGCGCTGGTGCCCTGTGAGTGGAAGCAAAATAAAATCAACGTATTGGACACGCCTGGTTACACCGACTTTGTAGGCGAGGTCATTAGCGCTGTGCACGTCGCCGACGTGGCTTTGCTTTTGGTTGATGCCGTGTCGGGTGTGGAGGTCGGCACGGAGTTGGTGTGGGCGCGGGCCGAGGCGCGCAATTTGCCGCGAATGGTTTTCGTCAACAAGATGGATCGTGAGAGCGCCAACTTTGAACGCACGTTAGATGGGTTGCGCAGTACCTTTGATGTGGATTTTGTGCCGGTGCAGCTACCAATTGGCAGTCAGGCCGATTTTGAGGGCGTGGTAGATTTGATCACGATGAAAGCTTATCGCGGCGCTGACGGCCAGGCGGGTGACATTCCCGAGACGATGGCCGACCAGGCGGCCGAATACCGTGTTGCTTTGATGGAAGCGGCGGCCGAGGGTGACGATGAATTGATTATGAAGTATCTTGAGGGCGAAGAACTGACCGACGCCGAGATTGGCCGTGGTTTGAAAGCGGCCGTTGTCAAGGGCGCGGCCATTCCGGTGCTCTGCGGCGCGGCGACCAAGCCGCTAGGCATCGGCCCACTTTTGGATAGCATCTTGGCCCTGGCCCCCGCGCCCAATGAGCTGGAGGCAGTGACGGCCGCGGGCGCAAAGGGGGAGGAAGAGTTGGTCGCTGATGCGGCGGGTCCTTTGGCCGTGCTCGTCTTTAAGACGATGGCCGACCCTTATGTAGGGAAACTGTCCTTCCTTCGCGTTCACAGTGGCATGCTACAGAGCGACTCGCGCTTTTTCAACAGCCGCGCTGGCGAAGAGGAGCGAATGGGGCAGCTTTATGCGATGCGGGGTAAGGAACAGTTGCCGGTCGACCAGTTGCCAGCCGGCGACATTGGCGCGGTGGCCAAGTTAGCTCACAGTCTCACCGGCGATACCATTTGTGATCGTGGACACCCCGTGACCCTTCCCGGAATGGCTTTTCCTAGCCCACTCTTTAGCCAGGCTGTGAATCCCAAAACACAGGCCGATTCGGCCAAGATGGGGTCGACCTTGACCCGTTTGACCGAGGAGGACCCGACACTGCACTGGCACCAGGAGTCAAGTACCAAGGAAACAATTGTATCGGGTATGGGTGAGGCTCACCTGGAGATTGCCGTACGGCGGATGGAGAATCGTTTCAGCGTTGGCGTCGAAACCAGTATCCCTAAGGTGCCTTACCGCGAGACGGTTACAAAGATTTTTAGCACGCAGTACCGCCACAAGAAGCAGACCGGCGGTGCCGGTCAGTTCGCTGAGGTTCATGCACGTATCGAGCCGCTCTCCAGAGGTGAAGGCTTTGATTACGTCTGGGAGGTCTTTGGTGGCCGAATTTCCAGTTCCTTCAGGCCTTCCATCGAAAAGGGCATCAAAGCTGTAATGGAACAGGGTGTAATTGCTGGCTATCCGGTAGTGGACGTTAGGGTGGCGGTCTTTGATGGCAAGGAGCACCCGGTAGACTCGAAGGATATTGCTTTCCAGATTGCTGGCCGCGAAGTGTTCAAGCTGGCGGTGCAAGGTGCCGGGCCAGCGTTGTTGGAGCCCGTCTGCGAGATGGAGATCACTGTGCCTGATGAGTACACTGGCGATGTGATCGGGGACTTGAATACCAAGCGGGCGCGGGTGATGGGAATGGGTCAGGTAGGAGGTAAGAGCATTGTCAAGGCTGAAGCACCCCTGGCTGAGGTGCAGCGCTATGCCACCGACCTGCGTTCTTTCACCCAGGGTCGTGGAGTGTTTTCTATGAAGATCATACGCTACGACGAAGTGCCTGCTCACTTGACGCAAGAGTTAGTTGAGAAGGCCAAGCGGGAGAAGGAAGAGGCATAGGGACCTTTTGTACAAGAGAGAGGCCGGGTCGCTGATGCAGCGCCCGGCTTTTTTTGTCAGCCCATCAGGCGGCCAGCCTGCCAGACGGCGGGTCGCACGTCCATTGGCCGGGATTGGTTTAGCAGTTGGGTAATCACTTTGGAGAAAATAACCGGGTCGCCGCTGGTAAAAAAGATGTGCTGTCCTACCTTGTTTTGTTTCTTGGCCGGTCTTGTCAACACCCGAGCGGCCTGGCGCGCCACGGCGGGTGCGGGATCAATGATACGCACACCCGGGCCAACGATGCGGGCGATTGCGGGCGAGAGAAAAGGGTAATGGGTACAGCCTAGCACCAGGGTGTCGATGCGGGCGGCGATCAGCGGCGACAGGCACTCCTCCAGCAAGAGCTCGGTGGCAGGTGTATCCAATTCTCCGTCTTCGACCGCCTCGACCAGGCCGGGGCAGACCCGGGTCAGCACTTTTACGTCGCTGGCAAATCGCTCCAGCAATGAGGCGAACAGTTCACCCTGAAAAGTCGCTGGTGTGGCGATGACGCCGATGATGCCATTTGGGCTGTTTTCGGCGGCTGGCTTGACTGCTGGCTCCATTCCCACAAAGGACACGTCAGGAAACCTGGCTCGCAGATGGTGCAGCGCTGCCGCCGAGGCGGTGTTGCAGGCCACGACGATCAATTTAGCGCCCTGGTCGAGTAGAAAGCGCGTGATAGCGGTGGTGTACTCTTGAATTTGGGACATCGGTCTCGGCCCGTAAGGGACGTGGGCCTGGTCGGCGAGGTAAATCAGGTTTTCGGCGGGGAGATGGCGGGCAATCTCGCGCCAGACCGATAGCCCGCCGACGCCGGAGTCAAAAATGCCGATTGTATCCATTCTGGAAGGATGCCCTGCCACCTCGACCGCTTCGACAGGGCCATCAGGTGCGTGCCTTACATCTGGCTCACCAACTACCTTGTCCGCTTCTCGCGTAGACGGGCGGCCTTTCCGCGTCGCTCGCGCAGGAAGTACAGTTGAGCGCGGCGGGTGTGTGCACGGCGCAAAACTTCTACCTTTTTCAGCCTTGGCGAGTGCAGTAGAAAAGTCCGTTCCACTCCGATGCCGTGTGAGGCAGTGCGACGCACGGTAAAGTTGACATTTGCACCACCTTTTCTTATCCGAATGACGGTGCCTTGAAAGACCTGGATGCGCCTGCGGTTTCCTTCAATTATCTCTACGTGGGCACGAACGGTGTCGCCCGGCCGTAGTTCCGGGATGTCGGGGTTGG
>CBFDAD010000007.1:0-15220 GCA_965602705.1 uncultured bacterium | reverse complement strand
GGATCAATGATCTCGGACGCGCCAAAGCGGCGAGCGGCCACCACACCTGCGCCGAAGGCCATCCCACCGTGGGTCAGCGTGGGGCCATCCTCCACCACTAACACGCGCTTGGCACTAATCATATCAGGGTCTTCCACACTGATGGGCGAAGCAGCCTCGACGATGATGGCATCGGGATTGGTGGCCATCACGTTCTCGCGCACAGTCGCGACGTCTGCTGGGTCAGCGGTGTCGACTTTGTTGATGACGACCACGTCCGCCATTCGCAGGTTGGCCTCACCGGGATGGTAGGACAGTTCGTGACCGGCCCGGTGGGGATCGGTCAGGACAATGTGCAGGTCGGGCCGGAAGAAGGGCAGATCGTTGTTGCCACCATCCCAAAGAATCACGTCGGCCTCTTTTTCGGCCTCGCGCAAAATCTTTTCATAATCCACACCAGCATACACTACGACACCCCGATCAATGTGAGGCTCGTACTCTTCGCGTTCCTCAATGGTGCAGTCGTGCCGGTCAAGGTCTTGATAATTGGCAAAGCGCTGGCAAGTCTGCGCCACTAAATCGCCATAAGGCATCGGGTGCCGGACGGCAACGACCTGCTTGCCCATTTCCTGCAAAGCGTCGGCGACACGCCGGGTGGTTTGGCTTTTACCAGCGCCGGTGCGCACGGCGCATACGGCGACGACCGGCTTGGTGCTGTCGAGCATCGTATTGTTAGCACCCAACAGCCGATAGTCGGCGCCAGTAGCCAATACCTGTGACGCCTTGTGCATCACGTATTCGTGGGTCACGTCGCTATAAGAAAAAACGACCTGGTCAATCTTTTCTCGGACGACCAGCTCGGTCAACTCTGCTTCTGGGTAGATGGGAATGCCTTTGGGATAGAGTGGTCCCGCTAGCTCTGGCGGATAAACCCTTCCCTCGATGTTGGGAATCTGGGTAGCCGTAAAGGCAACGACCTCATAACGCTCCCGGTTGCGGAAGAACACGTTAAAGTTATGAAAGTCGCGGCCCGCGGCTCCCATTATCAAGATGCGGACACGAGACATCGTGTACTTTGCTCCTTTCATGCAAAACGTAATCAGTGGTGTTTGATAATCCGTGTGCGCATTTACGCATCACGCTAACATTGCCAAGACGATACTGAGCCCGTACAGCGCCAGCAGGGGCAGCATCAGCAGCGCCATATTGAAGGGATCCACAGTTGGTGTGATGATGGCAGCGACGACAGCGACGATGACTACAGCGAAGCGCCAGTTGCGGGCTAGAAAGCCAGGCGTCACCAGCCCGACCTTGGCCAGGATAAAGGTAACCAGCGGTGTCTGAAAGCTCAAGCCGATCCAAAAGGCGATCGAAACAACAAACGAGATATACTCGCGCGCCGTCCACTCGTTGAGAAACAGGTCGGAGCGAAAATTGGCCAAAAAATCGACCGCAGCCGGCACCATGATGTACCAAGCAAACAAGATGCCGACGACAAACAGCAGGGTGGCAAAGGGCATACCCAGAATGATCCAGCGTCGCTCCGCGCGCGTCAGGCCAGGAACAACAAAAGCCAGTAGTTGGTAAAAAATAACCGGCATCGCCAGTGCAGCGCCCGACAACAGTGCCACGCGAAAGTAAGTGATGACGTTTTCCGTCGGGCCCAAAGTCTGCAGCTTTGCGCCGTAGGGCTGGATCAGGAACTTGATGATGTCGCCAGCAAAAACGCTGGTCAAGAGCGAAGTGATGGCCAACGCAATAGCCGCCTTGATCAACCGGCCCCTGAACTCATCAATGTGCTCGAGTACCCCCATAAGTGGGCCGCCGTTGTCAAGCTCGCTCACCCTTCCACCTCATCTGTCTCGGTCTCGTTGACGGGAGGTTCCCGAGAGGGGGCTGACCCTTCCAGAGAGCCTGTGCCCCCTTGCACAGAATCGTCGCCTGCGGCTGTTTGCGCCTCCCCAGCGCCGCCCTCATCTGCTCCCTCGGCATCGCCACCAGCTTCACTAGCTGTGGCGATCTCCAACGCAGCTCGGGCCGTCTTCATTGCGCCTTCTGCCGTCTGGCGTACGTTCTCAAGCCCTTGACGCAGCATCGCTAACTGCTGGCGCAATCCAGGGTCCATCTCCTCCATGTCCTTTTGCCAACGGGAGCGATATCGGGCATCGATCCCGTCCGCGGCGTCGCTATCTTCGACAGCTTGCGTCCTCGCAACGCCGTCACGCTTGTCAGGCAGGTGAATCTCCGGAATGACGGCTCCGGTACTAGCAGTAGTGTCTATGGTGCTCTGCAACGCAGCCTGGGTCGTCCGTATTTCATCTTCCGTCGTCTGGCGCACCTCCTCCAACTCCTTCTGCATCGCCGTCAGCTCTTGACGAAATTCACGGGTGAGCTCATCTACGTCCTTTTGCCAGCGAAGGCGATACCGAGCGTATAGCCGTCCCAGCGTGCGGCCAGCTTGCGCCAGCCGTTCGGGGCCAAGTACGACGGTTGCGATGATCAAGATGAGAAAAAGTTCGAAAGGACCGACACCAAGAAAGTTCATTTTTTGAGAGAGGGGGGCTCCCCCGCCAGACTGCCGAGGACACCATTGATAAAGCGTGGAGCGCTGTCACTACCGAATAGCTTGGCCAACTCGACGGCTTCGTTAATGGCTACCTTGACCGGGGTCTGGCCGTCAATGCCGAATTCAAATAACGCGAGGCGCAAGATGTTTCGATCTATAGGCGCCATCTGTTCGATGGGCCACTCGGGCGCGTACTGTTGTATCATACCATCCAGTTTTTCTTTGGACTTTAGCACGCCTGTCACCAGGTGACGCGCAAAGGGAACACCTTGCTGGGGCAATCCTGCCTCCACGATGCGTTGCTCGAGGACCGCTGCCGGCGAGTGGTTGGTCAAATCAAGTTCGTATAGGGTCTGGATGGCGACAGTCCGGGCACGACGCCGGATTTTCACCGGGCTCCCCCTATAATAAAGCTGTTCAAGAACGACGCATACTGTAAGCCACGTCTTGAATGTGGATGTTGACTGCGTTGACTTGCATCCCGACCATATCCTGGATCGCCCGCGTCACGGCTTCCTGGATCTTTCGACTGACGTTGCGCATATTCATATCGGCGTCGACGATAATGTACAAGTCCACGCGCACCGCGTCGTTGGCAATGGCAATCTGCACACCGCCGCCCCCCGCGACGCGTCCCAATATCCGATCTACATTACCCGGCCCAACCTGGTGACACATCTGTGCCACGCCCTTGATGGACTGGGTCGTCAACCGGGCGATGGTCACCAGCACCTCGGGCGCAATCGTCACCCGTCCTTGACTTTCATCCATTGTGCGCCCCTCTCCACGCTCTACTCTGTCAAACCTACGCAGATTTTTATTCTTTGCGCCAGTGCCTATTGCATCGCCAGCCCGCCGTCAACCGAGAGCACCTGACCGGTGATGAAACTGGCTTCGTCGGAGGCAAAAAAGGCAACTGCGGCGGCAACCTCTTCGGGCTTGCCAAAACGCCCCAACGGCGTGTGATCGATGGCGGCCTGTTTCAGATCTTCAGATAGGACCGCGGTCAGCGCCGTGGGCACAAAACCGGGCGCAACGGCGTTAACGGTAATGCTGCGCGAGCCTAGCTCTTTTGCTAATGACTTGGTGAAGCCGATGACGCCGGCCTTGCTGGCAGCGTAATTGGTTTGACCCGGGTTGCCTGCTAGTCCTGCCACTGAGGTGATGCTGACAATGCGCCCACTCCGTTGGCGCACCATGCCGCGGGCCACTGCCTTGCAGCAATTAAAGACGCTCTTGAGATTGGTGTCTATCACCACATCCCACTGGTCTTCCTTCATTATCATGAGGAGCGTGTCGCGTGTAGTGCCAGCATTATTCACCAGGACGTCGATGCGCCCCATTTGCTTGAGGGTCGTCTTGATCAATTCGTGCGCCTGATCAAAATCGCTCACGTCAGCCTGGATGACAATCGCCTCGCCGCCTTGCGCCTGGATGGCGGCCACGACCTCTTGCGCCTGCTCGGCGCTGGCCCGATGGTTGACGACCACTCTGGCCCCCTCGGCCGCCAGCCGCTCCGCGATAGCTCGCCCAATACCCCGCGATGCACCTGTGACAACGGCCACTTTGCCTTCGAGTCTCACGTTTCTTGCCCCTTTACTTCTACGCCAGCCAAATCTTCTAGCACGGTAACCACAGCCGAGTTATCCAACTCGCCGCGACCGGCGGCCATCATCGCCGTATACAGCTCGCGCACGGCCGCTGTCACCGGCATAGAGACTTTTTCCGCTCGCCCGGCGTCGATGACAATGTTCAGATCTTTGTACTGCATATAAGCTTTGAAACCGGCCTTGAGGTCCCGGCGCAGGATTTGGGGAGCGCGCACCTCGAGCGCCCAACAGCGCGCTGCGCCGCCCTTGATCGCCTCGACTACCCGCGCCGGGTCCACACCACTTTTGGCCGCCAGCACCAATGCCTCGCCCATCGCAGCCATCGTGGCTGCGACGACGATCTGGTTGCAGGCCTTGGCCGTTTGCCCGGCCCCGCTTGCGCCGACGTAGGTGATCTGCTTACCCATTGTCTGAAAGATCGGCAGGCACGCGTCAAAGGTCTCCTCTGGCCCACCGACCATAATGGACAGCGTGCCCTTCTGCGCGCCGATGTCGCCGCCGCTCACCGGTGCGTCAAGCATTGTCACGCCTGCCTCGGCCAGACGGGTTGCGATCCGGCGCGTGACTGGGGGCGAAATGGTGCTCATATCAATATAGATCAGTCCCGGCCGGGCACCCTCTATGATCCCATTGGGGCCCAGGACAACTTGTTCCACGTCGGGTGAGTCGGGCACGCAAGTGATCACGACCTCAGACGCTTCCGCGACCTCACGGGGGCTTGCTGCCGGGGTAGCGCCTTCGGCAGCCAGTTCTTTCACGATGGCCTGGCTGCGGTTGTGAACGGTCAGATGGTAGCCCGCGCGCATCAAGTTTCGCGTCATAGGCGCGCCCATCAGCCCCAGACCTATAAAACCGACGTGTTGCATGTTGTCTCCTTTTCCGCGTACACCTGTGACCTATTCGCTCAGAGTGGCAGTGTCCCCCACATTAACCCGCTCGACCTTGCGGTCAATCCGCTTCATCAATCCGGTCAGCACCTCTTTAGGGCCAATCTCCACCACGCGCGTGACACCCTGCCCTATTAGCATGCGCATACTATCCGTCCAACGTACCGGCAAAGTGAGTTGAGCCTTCAATTCGGCGCGAATCTCGTCTGCGCGGGTGATGGGTGTCGCACTGGTGTTGGCCACCAAGGTGATGGCAGCGTCGGTAATAGGAGCGGCGTCTATGGCAGCAGCAAACTCGTCAGCGATAACGGCCATCAAGGGAGAGTGAGAGGCGATGCTGATAGCCAACTGCACCACCTTGCGTGCGCCAGTAGCCTTGGCCTTTTCCATAGCCACGGCCAGCGCCTCTTTTTCGCCCGAGATGACAGTTTGGCCGGGGCAGTTATCGTTGGCGATTTGCATCACGCCGCCAGTTTCTCGACGCGCCTCGTCGCATATCGTCGCCAGACTTTCCACGTCAAGCCCAAGCACGGCAGCCATACCGCCCGGACTCCGCTCACCAGCCAGCTTCATCAGACGGCCGCGCTCTCGCACCAGAAGCAGCGCATCTGTGAACGAAAGCGATCCGGCTGCCACCAACGCGCTGAATTCACCCATACTATGACCAGCGACGAAAGCCGGCGTCTGGTAATCACCCTGCGCCTTCATCACTTCTAACGCAGCCATACTCATGGTCAAGATAGCCGGCTGGGCGTTGATAGTATCGGTTAGAACGTTGTCCGGCCCCTCAAAGCAGAATCTTGTCAGGGGGATCTCCAGCACATCGTCGGCCTGGGCAAAGATGGCCCGCGCTTCAGGGTATGTCTGATATAATGCTTGCCCCATACCCACATGTTGTGATCCCTGACCAGGGAAGAGATAAGCGACTTGTCCCACTTTCACCTCGCTACCGCGCGGTCACGACGAAAATGCTATCAAATGAGAACAGGGCCGTGGTACCCCGCTAAAAGGCTCTGCTACGAGTTTAGCCCAACCGCGTTTTGAACAATGGCGCACGGCCCCGTAAAATGGTGAGCTTGGGTAGGTTATTTCTCTTCTTTAAGCTCAACCACCTGCCGTCCGCGGTAGCTGCCACAACTTGGGCAGGCACGATGGGGTAAGGTCAGCTCGCCGCAATCAGGGCAAGTAACCAGCTTGGGCGGCTTTAAAGCATCGTGAGCGCGCCGGCGATTGCGACGTCCATAGGAAATTTTACGTTTTGGTAGTGGACCCACATTAACTCCTTTTGAGCACGGACCGTAGATGCGCCGGGTTAGGGCGACGACGCCTCCAAATCCAAGTCGATCTACAGGATCCGTGATTGATATTCTTTAAAGACAGCACGCGTTATTATAAACATAAGCCCCAGTACTGTCAAGAATTGCGAAAAACCGCCGAGTGCTAACTGTAAACTAGTCACGGACGGGGGGTTCGGCCTGTTCTGGTTCTTCAAACTGAGAGATTTGCTGCTCTCGCCTCACCTTTTCGATGCCGTTGCGCACCACAGTTAGTGTGCGGGTCAGGTCTGTGTCCAGTTGACTCAACACTTCCAGTACGTAAGAGTCGGCCTCGCGCTGAATTCTATCCGCTTCACGACGTGCGCGCGCTTCAATGGTGCTAGCCAACTCCCGGGCTTGTTGTGACATGGCATGCTCATCCGTAAGCTTGTTAGCCTCTTGGCGTGACAGCTCGACGATGCGACTGGCCTCTTCTTTGGCCTGGGCGATAATGCGATCTCGTTCCTGATTCACCCTCTGCGCTTGTTTGACCTCCTCGGGAATCGAAATGCGCATCTGATCTATTAGATCCCAACTGCGTTGGGCATCTACGATCAGTTTGCCGCCAATGCGACGGCTATCGCTGAGCAGAACTTCCAACCGATCCAAAAGATGTTGAATATCCACGGGTGACCTCCGTCCTCCGCCCCCGCGCCACGTCGCTTCCGGCTGCTTAGGCAGGGAGCAGATGTTTGCTCTGGATAATGTTCTAGTCGCGCAGCGAAATCATAGGCACTGTGTTAGACCCATCTTCACCCAGTTCGCTAAAGCGTGCCCTGAGAGCCTGGTCAACGGCGGGGGGCACCATACCGCTAACGTCGCCGCCCAGCGAAGCGACTTCTTTGACCGCGCTGGAACTCAGGAAAGTGTGCTCTTGGTTGGTGATGAGACAGACGACTTCGATCTCGGGCGCCAGCCGCTTATTAGTCAGCGCCATACGAAACTCTAGTTCAAAGTCGGAAAAGACGCGCAGGCCACGCACGACGACTTGAGCGCCGATCTGCCGGGCCAAGTCTATTGTCAACGTGTCGTAGCTGATAACTCGAACGCGCGGCATGTCGCCGATTCCCTCTTTCAACATCGCTAACCGCTCTTCTGTGCTGAAGAGGAGTGACTTGAGGGGACGATCATAGACTGCCACAACCAATTCGTCAAAGATTTTCACCGCCCGGCAGATAATGTCAACGTGCCCGTTATGAATCGGATCAAACGTGCCAGGATAAACAGCTGTTGTCATAACGTTATCAATTCTTTCTAGATGCTGTATTAACTCACATCACCTCTACCTGACCAGAACTTGTTCACTTGCTGAACCAGCAACCGCAGGTCAGGGCTGGCAAGGTCCGGGTCGGCTTCGAATAAACGTTGCGCTTCTCTTCGCGCCAAATTCAACAGGCGCATATCGGTGAAATTGGCGAGTCGCAAGTCAGGCAAACCGCTCTGACGCGTGCCAAAGAACTCACCTGGGCCACGCAACTCCAAGTCTTTTTCGGCCAGCACAAAGCCATCGTGAGTGGTCTCGATAGCTCTTAGGCGTTCCTCGCTGAACGCAGTGGTGGAATCAGCGATGAGCAGGCAGTAGGAAGTATGCTCTCCCCGGCCCACACGTCCACGGAATTGGTGCAACTGAGCCAATCCAAAGCGATTGGCTCCTTCGATCAACATGACAGTGGCATTGGGCACGTCAATGCCCACCTCCACTACCGAAGTACTCACTAGAATATCAAGCTCGCCACGAACAAACCGGCCCATGACGGCCTCTTTTTCCTGACCCTTCATGCGCCCATGGAGCAAGCCCAGACGCAGGTCAGGGAAAACTTGATCTTGCAGCCGCTTGTGCTCTTCGACGGCTGCTTTGGCCTCGACCTTTTCACTCTCTTCCACCAATGGACATATGATGAACGCCTGGCGTCCGAGCTCAATCTGGCTGTGGACAAAAGCATAGGCTCGCTCCCGCTCAGTCGGTAGCAGCAGCCGGGTCTGGACTGGCTGTCGGCCCGGCGGCAGCTCATCAATCACTGACAGGTCCAGATCGCCGTAGAGGGTCAACGCCATACTTCGCGGGATAGGGGTGGCTGTCATCACTAACAGGTGAGGGTTATATCCCTTCTGTCGTAGCGCGGCCCGTTGAGCAACGCCAAAGCGATGTTGTTCATCCACGATGGCCAGCGCCAATCTCTCAAATCGGACCCCCTCTTGGATCAAGGCATGCGTGCCGACGATGAGATCAATCTTCCCATCGGCCAGCCCCTGGTAAATCTTTTCCTTTTCAGCTTGCGGCGTGCTCCCAGTGAGCAAGCGTACATCTGGACTGCCCGTCGTTTGCTCCCCTTCGTCACACCTAGCTGCACCCAACAGACGGCAGATAGTGCCATAATGTTGCTCGGCCAGAATCTCCGTCGGAGCCATCATCGCTGCCTGGGCACCAGCCGCAACAGCCAAGGACATAGCAGCAGCGGCCACAGCGGTCTTGCCGGAGCCTACGTCACCCTGTAGTAGCCGGTTCATAGG
Source organism: uncultured bacterium (assembly GCA_965602705.1). GTDB lineage: Bacteria > Chloroflexota > Anaerolineae > S140-20 > S140-20 > CBFDAD01. Next base: position 6,351 of record CBFDAD010000007.1, on the reverse strand, counting down.
ACGGTCACGACGCAAATCTTGGACGATCTCATCTAACGCCCGTTGCTGTGCACCAGTCAGCTCAAAAGGAAGACCGAGGATAAACTGCTGCAATTTGTCCTCTTCCACGGCGACAGCCTGCCCCGGCTCCGATTGCCATTGACGGCGCTGGCGAAGCATGCCGACCTGGATCAAAAAGAGTTCATCAAAAGCCAGGCGGTAGCGTGCCCTCGTTAGCATCTCCTGGTCTTGCGGAAAGTGAATCTGCCGTAAGGCCATTTCCAGATCTAGTAAACCGGCTCGCTCGCGCAGTTCATTGGGAAGATGGTCTGGCACACGATGTACCCAGTAGTCAACCGTGCGCTTAAGCAGTTTGCGCAGCCAGCGCACCGAGACCCCTTCAGTTAGAGGGTAGACCGGAACCAAGCGGGCCGTGTGCAACAGCTCCCGATCCAAGGGCTCCCATTGTGGTGACTGGAATGTCAATCGTCCCAAGTATTCATCCACTCGTCCAGAAAGCACGATCTGACGCAACGGCTTGAGCTTGTCACTCAGATAGGGTTGATTAAACCAGGTTGCCTCGATAGTGCCAGACCCGTCTTCGATAATCGCTTTGGTGATAGTCTTGCCACTCCGCGTTCGCCGCGTTTTGACGTGCCAGACGCGTCCCATGATGGTGACTTCTTCCCCGTACTCTAGTTGGTTTATGGTTTTGAGAGTACTAAAATCCTCATAGCGCCGTGGGAACAAGTAGAGCATGTCGCGAATGACGTGCAATCCCAATCGTAGCAATCGTTTGGATTGAGCAGGACCGACGCCAGAGAGGACGATGACGGGTGAGTCGAGTCCGATGTCCTCGGACTTGCTAGCAGGCTTTACGGGGCCTTTACCTTGTCCCCGTCGAGGCCTGATCGAGCGCGCAGACGGTCCTATGGTCCGTCCTGGCGAGGACTCGGGCCCAGATCTAGATACGGACGGGGAAGGCGTACTTGGCGTCTCACGTTGGGGCTCTGCGGTGGAGGAACGGACAGGTGTTTCGATCTCCCGCGGTTCAGTATGTAGGGCAGTGCGGAGTGCCTCCACGCTGGCCTGGCGCTCGTCCCGGGCGGTCAACTGGCTGTAAGCCTGCATGCGTTCAGCAATCTGCATCACCCAGGCCTCATCCTCGTCCTCGCTGCGTGCTTGTTCGCGCCAGGCATCAGCAAAGGATGCCAGTCCGCCAATCACAGCTTTATCGCGAAAGCCCTGTTCCTGTTCCAATCGCAGGATCTTTGTCAGTTTGTCTCGTGCCGATGTCATATTCACTCCAATGTCAGATCCTCAGCCGCCAACCAACTCACCCCTGACACGTGCCCCCCTCTGGGATATTTACTTTACCTTTGCCCCCTACCCCGCGAATGGAACGGGAGGATCAAGCGGATCCAAAGCGACGATAGCTGCGACGCCGAGAGCATTGGGGCCAACGTGGACACCGATAACTGGTGTCACGTCCACCGTTAACACAGGGCTGTTGGGACACAGATGCACCAGGCGCTGGCGTAACTCTTCCGCCCCAGTATACCAGGCGCTGTGCAGAACCGCCAACGACTCCAGGGGGCTCATAGCTGCTGTCAATTCAACCAGACGGTCCATCGCCCGCCGGCCGGTGCGAACCCGATCAAGGGGAAGTATCTGGCCCTCGTAGACCTCAAGCATCGGTTTAATGCGCAACAGTGCGCCGACCAGCGCTTGCGCCCAGCTCACGCGCCCGCTGCGTCGCAAGAATTTGAGCGTGTCAAGTGCAGCCAACACGCGCGCACGGGGCTGCATTGACCTCACCAGATCGACGATGCGGGCGACTGATGCGCCGGCTTGGGCAGCTTTGGCAGCAGCAATGACTAACCAGCCCAGACCCATCGAGATTTGCCCGGTGTCAATCGCAGTAACCCGCCCTTTTGGAAAGGACTGTGCGGCCAGGTGGGCGGTGTTGTAAAGCACGCTCAAGTTTGCCGGCGGATGCAAAGAAATAATCGAAACCTCGGGCGCGCCAACACTGCGATAGACTCTTTCAAACTCACCGACACCGGGCGCAGCAGTAGTGGGCACCTCGGACTCTATGAGTAACCGTGCGTAGAATTCAGACCTTGAGATGTCCACTTTGTCGCGCAGGCTCTGGATGCCAAAGTTGATGTAATCGTGGACGACGCCGATCCCCAGCTCCTCGACCAGATCGTCAGGTATGTCAGCTGTGCTATCAGTGACAATCTTTACAGATTCCATGAGTCTCCTGCCTAATCTGTTCCCTCGTACACAATCAGCCCCAGGCTGTGAGGACCAATATGAGTTCCCAGAGTGGGTCCATAGGTGATACTGTCGACTTCGTACTCGGCAAAATTAGACTGTAGCCGGTCGAGTAAGAGGCGTGCATCCCTGCTAGCACGGCTGGGGCTCTGTACCACGGCAGCCAGTTCGATGTGAGAGAACTCGGATACAAACTCGACAAGCTTGTCAATCGATTTGTCACGCGTACGGACTTTTTCCATCGGAAGAATCTCGCCCTCTTCAATGACCAGGAAGGGCTTTATATTGAGCATTGTGCCCAACAGTGACTGTGACTCGCTGAGATGACCGTCGCGCTCCAGGTATTCCAGTGTATCAGAGAAAAAGACGGCGTAAATGTGCGGGATCATTCCGCGCACAATGCGCACAACTTCGTCCAAAGCTGTGCCCTGCATCGCGGCGCGAGTTGCCGCCTGCACCAGGATGGACAACCCCAGAGAAATCGTCCACGAGTCAATCACCACGATCTCGCAGCGCCCTAAAAAATGGCTGGCTGCGCTGCGAGCGTTGTCGCACGTCTCGTTCAGTTTCCCAGAGACATGTAAAGAGAGAATCTTGTCAGTCGACTGGCTCAGAGTGCCATAGAGCTGGCGAAATTCTTCCACCGTCGGAGCAGTTGCGGTGGGCATCGTCCTGCTGTGTGCCACGCGTCGGAAAAATTCGTCGGGAGTTATGTCCACTCCTTCGCGAAACTTTTGCGCACCAAAGGCGATTTCGAGCGGGACCACAGTAACCCCTAGCTGCTGAGCCAGCTCTGGTTCGAGCTGTGCTGTGCTATCGGTCACGACTTTTATAAAGCTCACGGCGTCCTCCGTACAGAATTATGCAGGGACATGCGGCCACATATGCCTACTCGACAGAAAGGATGTAATGATAATGGGGTTGGTTTCCTTCCACTACTTCTATTTCCTGATCGGGATAACGCTCATTAACCTTGGCGGCTAAAAGGTTGGCGTGTTCAGCCTCGACGCCATTGCCATAATACAAGGTCAGTATCTCGTAGTCTGCCAGGTTCATCTCTTCCAACATCTGCCACATGACTTGATCGATGGTGGGTCCAGAGGCCATAAGCCGCTCGTTTACCAGCCCAATGATCTCGCCAACCTTCGCATGCACGCCATCAAGTTCGACCGTGCGGGTCGCCGCGGTGATTTCGCCGCTCTGAACCTCATCGGCGGCGGCGCGCATCAAGTCTGCGTTGGCCTGCAGGTCAGCATCGAAGTTAAATGCCAACAGGGCTGCGATGCCCTGAGGAATCGTTCGAGTAGGCACCACGGCCACCTCTTTCGACGACAACTCTGCTGCCTGCTGCGCTGCCATCAAGATGTTTTTATTGTTGGGCAGGATAATGACTTTATCAACCGGTAGTGCTTTAACGGCATCCAGCAGCTGCTGGGTGCTGGGGTTCATCGTCTGTCCCCCACTGATGACACTGCCAACGCCTAGACTTTGAAAGACACGGGTAAGCCCATCGCCAGGTACCACTGCTACCGTCGCGACCTCACTCTGAGGCATCGACAGGTTGGTCACCGGTGGGGCCGACCGTCCCAGGATGAACTCCTGGTATTGGGCTTGCATATCTTCGACAACCATGTCACGCAGGGAGCCCCAACGCACGCCATAGCTTATGGGCACACCCGGGTCGGGCACGTGGACATGGACCTTGACGGTGTTGGCGTCACCCACTACCAAAGCGCACTCGCCCATCGCGTCAATATCGTCGCGAATGGTTTCGACCTTCAGGTCGTGGCCGACGATGATAAACTGTACGTCATAGCCATAGCCGACCTCGCCGCCGTGATCGAATGGTTCGGGGAATACACCTTCCACGCCATGAGGGGCTTTGAGATCAACGGCGGTTTCCAGTGCATCGCCCACAGCCACGGGCTCACCTCGCAAGTAACGCAACATGCCTTCTAGAATAGCGTAATAACCCTGGCCACCCGCGTCGACCACTCCAGCTTCGGCCAGCACGGGGAGCTGACTGGGAGTACGTGCCACGGCCTGTTTTGTTTGACCGACGATAAAGTTAAGTACGGTCACCAGGTCCCCATGCTCGCGGGTGACTTGACTCGCGGCAACCGCAGCCTCGCGAGCGACGGTGAGAATGGTGCCTTCGACTGGCTTGATGACCCCTTTATAGGCTGTATCAGCTGCCTCTTGGAGCGCGTCGGCCAAGTCGGTAGCGGTAAAGGTTTGCTTGTTATCCAAGCTACGGGCGAAACCACGCCACAATTGAGAAAGGATAACACCGGAGTTGCCTCGAGCGCCCATGAGCGCACCATGAGCCATTGCCTGGACGATGGCACCGGCGTTCTGTTCCGGTGAATCAATGATTTCGGTCCAGGCTGATTGCATAGTGAGCAACATGTTGGTGCCCGTGTCACCATCGGGCACAGGAAAGACGTTGAGGGCATTGATAACCTCATGATGATATCTCAGCCAGGCAAGACTAGCCTCGAACAGCCTTTTAAACCCTTGACCATCAACCGCTAGTATTGGACCGCCAGGCAAATTGTCACTTTGCTCTGAAGCACCTGCCTCTGCAAGCCCTTTATGAGGTTGTTGGCCGCTATGCGTAACCTTATCTTCCACCTGTTTCTTCCTTAATTACTCAACCGATCCGGCTGGGACCACCCCAGGTGCGTTCGACCGAGGGCCTTCAAGCCCCACGTTCACGATGAAACTATCAGTCGGTGTTGCTAATGCGCAATCCCTCAACGTGTACGTTAACCTGAGCTACGGGTGTGCCTAAGGCACGCTCCACATTGAATTTGACAGTACTCATAATGCTCTTGGCTACCGAGGCAATGCGTGTGCCGTATTCAACGATGACGTGAACATCTATAATGATCTGATCATCTTTGACGCGCACGTCTATGCCGTGGCGGGCGTCGTGCTGAAAAACGTGGGCTACTTCGTTGGCCAGGTTCTTGGGCGCGATACCGACCACGCCATAGGTACTTGATACCGCCTGGCTGGCGATACTGGCGATGGCCGTAGGAGTTACCTCAATCCGGCCCAAGCTGGTCTCTGATGTGGACATCTGTTCCTCCTGATGCAACAGGCCTTGGTTTTAGTTAAATTCGGCTGGGCTCCAAAATACTCAATCAAACGTTTGCAGGAATCATCCATCTATGGTATCATTGTGTCCGTTGCCCTGTTGCAATCATTCGTAATTAAGAGAGGTAGTGCAATGGCGAAATGTCAGATTTGTGGAAAGGGTCCTCAATTCGGCCACAGTGTGAGTCACTCTAAAAAGGCGACCAACCGGCAGTGGAAACCCAACATTCAAAAGGTGACGTTGGTGTATCAAGGCAAGCGACAGCGCATGAATATTTGTTCACGCTGTGCTCGCACCCTGCATAAAGCCCGCTAACGTTTGTCTCCTTCCCTTCATCTGTGGTTCACCAGACCGGCTCAAAAAGGGCCGGTTTTTTATTTACGTTTTGTATTGACAGTTCCGTGTAAAGTACTGGACAGCTATAATACAACGGGATGAACAAAAAATCAAGGGACCCTTTTTTTGTTTGATTGACATACATACTCGGTGTGTTATAATTGAGACCAATTGAACAAGTAAACCTTCGGGGCCGGGTGAGGAGTGGACAAACAAACTCCAATTCCCGACCGGCGGTATGATCGGTTGATGCATCAGCCTGGTCGAGCCCGCGAACCGCTACGGCGGTAGATCCGGTGAAAGGCCGGGGCCGACGGTATAGTCCGGATGGGAGAAGGTGAGAGTTATTTCTGTCTGCAATTGGGTTTTCGTGCCCAACAAGCAGGCGGATGGATGCAAATCTCGGCCCCGAGGCTAGTTTTTACCTCGGGGCTGTTTTTTGTGAGGCGAACGCGATGAATCTGACAGGACGTTTAGGCACAAAGCGATTAAAATACCGGCGTGAGGTCAGCGCGCGGCAGCCCGCTGCCCGACCCAGGGCTGCCTGGTGGTTGTTGCCATTGACACTGGCTGGCTTTGTAGGCGTTTGGACGCTGGTCGTTCACTGGGGTGGTTATCCCCCCTTTATCTTACCGGGGCCGGATCGGGTGATC
>CBFDAD010000006.1:0-15743 GCA_965602705.1 uncultured bacterium | reverse complement strand
TTGCCATCGGCACCAACGAGGGCATAACCAATTTTACACACCAGATTCTATTTGACGAAAAGATCGGCGGCAGTTTTCACATGGCGGTGGGTGCGGGTTTTCCCGATACGGGCAGTAAGAACGAATCCGCCATTCACTGGGATATGATATGCGACCTGCGCGGTGGGGGAGAAATCTGGGTCGACGATGAACTGCTGTACAAGGACGGCAAGTTTGTGATTGATTTTTGAGCGCGAATGCTCGTCAGTCGCGCTGTTCTTGCTCGTCCAGGCGGATCACGTCGTGCCCCGGCACCTCGGTCCCCGGACCTACCAGGTAGACCGCGTCCCAGGGGCGGAACTTGCTTTTAAACTCCTGACGCTTGACGACCTCGCCAGTGGCGCCGCCATGGACGGCACGTGTGATGACGGCTGTCATGCCGTCGGTCGCCCACTCGACCTGTTTGATCTCACCGGGTTCCAGCTCCGGGTCCTCTTTGTAGATCGGGTCACCGTGCTCGATCACGTCGCTGACAGTCGCGTCTTCCATCTCGACGGTCCGCCCGTCCCCGGTGCTGTAAAATTTAAAGGTCAAAGAGTGTTTGCTGAGATTGACATAGGTCTCGATCAGTAAGGGGTGCGGCAAATCGTTGACGAATTTGAGGTTCACCAAAGGCGAGTAAACCGTCGCGTCCATCCCCAGGGGCCGGCCGCCCTGTTCATAGTAACCCACCCGGTAAGCGTGTGCCCAGCGCTCGGTGATAGGAAAGCCGGCCCAAAAGGCGGCGCCAAAGGCTGTGGACGAAACCTGGCACACGCCACCGCCTACGTCGGGGATGGTCTCGTTGCCAAAGATGATCAGAGACTCGTCGTAGCCTTCTTCCTCGCTCACCTCGCCCAACCATTGGTTGAAGGAAAAGGTCGCCCCTGGCTTGATGATGATGCCGTGAAATTTAGAGGCCGCGATCTGCACGTTGTTCATCCGGCCGGCCGATGACCCCGCAAAGTAGGAGGTGTCGGAGGCGATCAGTTCGCTGATGCCCAGTGCTTCGGCGGTGAGGCTTTCGTTAAACTCGGCCGGGATCACGTTGAGGACCAGCGGAACCTCGCGCTCTGTTCCGGCTGCCCGCTCGTTGATGCGGTTAATGGTTGCCTCCACGTCCAGCTCAAGCCCATCGCTGCTGGGGGAGATGGCTTCGAGCCGGTGTGTATCGTCGTTAAAGATAAAACGGGCGTTGGTCGCAGTGCGCGAGATGACCTGGCTGATGGGGGCCAGAAAGGTGCGCAGTTTTTCCTGGTCCAGGGTCACCTTGAGAAGTGCGCTGTCGTCCCCGGCAGGATCCTCGCTGATGATCAGCATGGCTGCCAGTTCTTCACGGCTCAGTTGCCAGGGACCGGCTTGGGCCGTTTCGGCGGTCGTGCTGATGATCGCCGAGCTCTCGGCAACGAGTGTCAGGGGTTGGCTGATCATGACGTTGGCGCGGTCACGGGCGATGGTGGCGTCAATGAGGCGCGGCAGCGTCTCGACGATCACCAGGTCAATTTCGCTCTCCTCCAATTGCTTCACTGCCTGGGTCAAGGTCATCATGGTGGCCTCAACGTCCAACCGCCGGCCTACTTGAGGCTTGATCTCGTGGACCTGCAGGCCGTCTATGATCAAGGAAGCATCCCGCGGCGGCTGCTCGATTTCGTCGGCCAGGCCAGCAAAATAGCGGCGGGCCGCTGCTTCGTCGTACAACACCACCGGCGCGATCTGCACCCCTTGTGAGGCGGACCGAATCTGTTCGCCCAGGTTCCAGCCCAACGACCCAGCGCGCCCCACAGCGAAAGCGGCATCGACGGTTGCCTTTGCGTCAAGCCGGATCCCCAGCGCGGCAGGGGTCACCTTCCAGGTACGTTGGCCGTCACGCAACTGCCACGGTGTCTGGGAAAGTTCTGTGAAATAGTCAGTAAGAACTGCCTGTGCTGCGGAGCGGTTCATACTGCCGAGGTTGAGGTGCCGCACGTGCACGCCGCGGTGGATCTTGTCCCGGTAGAGCACGTTGTAACCGGCTACGATGACCGTCGTCGCCACCATCAGCCCGATTAGGGCAAAAGCCAAAGCTAGACCGAGCCGCAACAGCCACGCAGGAATGCGCCGAGTTGGGGCTTTGTCTTTTTTCACGCGCTTGGGTTGGGTCAGGTCACTGATGGACATTGGCGCCGCTCTTGTTATCGAATAGGTCTAGATTCGCCCAATAATAGCACAGTCGAACCGGCCTGTCCATAGACCACCGGTCAAAAAACACGAATTGCCGGTAATGAGGCAGCCGGCGTCTGGTCGAGCGAATTTGCCCTCTGCTTCAAATATGCTACCATGGAAACACCCGAGAAGGGGCGCAGATGCGCATGGCTCACCATCTCGAAATGTCTGTAACCATTCACACGAAACTTGTTTGCAGGGGGATCCTTATGACCCAACACGTCCTGTGCCACTTGCGACGCGCTGGCTGGCTGTTCCTCTCTCTGGTTCTGGTGACGGTCGCCTGCGCGCAATCAGTAGAGGAACCCACACTGGTGCCTACCTTGACCAACCCGCCCACTGACGCGTCGGCTGTGCCGTCTGCTGAGGATCAGCCTGAGGACGTCATTAGGTTGGCGACACAAGCCATAGCTGGGTCGCTGGGTGCAGACGTCGGCGACGTTGTCCTGGTTGTTGTGGAGCGCCAAGAGTTCCCCGATGCGGCTCTGGGTTGCGCGCAGCCGGGCGAGGTCGCGGCTACGATCGTCACGCCCGGCTACAAGGTTGTCTTGAGTGTCGGCGATGTTCAGTATGAGCTGCACACCAACCTGGATGGGACGATAGTCCGTTGCTTACCGGTCCTTCCCGAGGCCACGACCGATGGTCCACTCGCGCCGACTCCTGACGAGCAGGGCACAGGCGGCCCTGGGGACGACCTGGAAAAGACGATAGTGGCCGTGCAAGCAGCTCTTGAGAGCAAGGATTATGATCGTCTGAAGGCAGCCATATCGAGCAGTTTCTGGCTAGGCTTTTATGCCTCAGAGGCCGGACAGGAAACGCCCGCAACGGCGATTGAGAAGTTGAAAGAGGTCTATCTAGGACCGGGCCTGGTCCGCGTTTACCCAGATGTGAGCGTCGAAAAGCTGTTGCCTGACTGGACCAGCGCCGCGCCCTATGCGCGCTTTGTCTATTCAACGGGCTGGGGTGAGAGCCAAAAGGATGACGCTATTTTGCTCTTTGAAGAGCGAGCGGACGTGCTCGAGTGGGTCGGTCTCTTTTACATCTTTGATGGCCTCAAAAAGTCGGCTTACGGAGAGGGTATGGCGCAGCTCCCCCCACCACCCGCTGAGAGTCTAGGGGTCATCGTTGATGCCATTGAGAGCAAGGATTATGCAATGCTCAAGTCGATGGTGACCGATCCATTCTCTCTGAGTTTTTACGAGTCAGAGGTCAGGGAGTTGTCCGCCGAGGAGCTGCTCAAAACGCTGCAAAGCGAATATCTGGAACCTGGCGAGGTCAAGGTGCGGTTCAACGTAGACGTGTCCCGGCTACTGCCCGAGTGGGCTGCCCAATCGTCGTGTGACGACCAGCTTTATTCCACCGGTTGGGGGCAGGAGCAGGCCGACGACGGCATCTTGTGCTTGAGGAAAGAGTCGGGAGCGTTGCGGTGGAGCAGTATGCTGTATGTTCCCGCCGATTTGAAAGAGACCGCCTACGCTGAGGCGCCGCCGTCGGGCGATGGCGAGCCAGAGGATGTTGAGGGTATGGTCTATGTTCCGGGGGAGGCGTTCTTGATGGGCAGCAGCGCGGGCGAGGTCGGGGCGGTCCAGGCTGCATGTCTGGCGAATGACCCTGGCTGCAAAACTGCACAATTCGAAGATGAAATGCCTCAGCGCCAAATCACGCTGGACGGTTTCTACATTGACAAGACCGAGGTCACCGTGGCTGCGTTCAAGGCTTTCGTCGAAGCTACAGGCTATCAAACGACCTCTGAAGCCAAGGGGGATCCGGTGCAGTACACCTGGCGCGCCTTTGACACACCTGAGCGTCAGGATCACCCGGTTCGATGGATGAGTTGGCACGACGCACAGGCTTATTGCCAGTGGGCCGGTAAGCGGTTGCCCACTGAGGCCGAGTGGGAAAAGGCTGCGCGAGGCACACAGGGACTGGTCTATCCCTGGGGAAACGTCTGGGACGACGTTCGGGTGCCGCGTGGTGACACCGCGCCGGTCACCGCCTTCCCCGATGGCGCCAGTCCCTACGGTGTGCTGGGCATGGCCGGAGGGGTATGGGAGTGGGTGGCTGATTGGTACGATCCCATATATCATCAGTACGGTCCTACGACCAACCCCACGGGCCCTGAGCAGACCCGTGACAAGGTGTTGCGGGGCGGCGGCTTTGGCAACGCCAGTTGGAGGCATCGCACGGCGTATCGTCATTTCGGCGGCGCGGCTGGTTATTCACACGACCACGGCTTTCGTTGTGCCAAGAGTGAGTGAGTTGGGGTGAGTGGCCGGTGCAACCCATCGCGCGAACACGATTTTTGAGTTTATGCAAAGTTATGCTATAATTGACACGGTTCGCCTGATGCGACGAGTGGTCGTAGGGTGGAGGAGAAAGTCGTGCACGGACAGGTAGATCAATTCTTGGGCTACCTCAAGGATGAAAAGGGTTACTCTGAAAATACCATTGCTGCATACCGCAATGACCTGAATCAGTTTGTGACGTTTCTCAAGCAAGTCACGACGAGCACGGTCAATTCCTGGACAGAGGTAGATCAGCAACTCATCCTGGCGTACGGCATGCATCTTGAGGAGCAGAAATATGCTGCGTCCACTATCGCCCGCAAAGTTGCCTCGGTCAAGTCTTTCTTTTCCTTTATGGTCGGTGCGGCTCTGCTGATTGACAATCCAACGACCCTGCTCACTGCGCCTAGAGTTGAAAAACGGTTGCCGCGAATTCTCTCGCCGGATGAGGTCGAATCGTTACTGGCTGAACCTGCCAAGGCGACGACCCCCAAGGCGTTGCGCGACCAGGCATTGTTGGACCTGCTTTATGCGACCGGTATGCGCGTTTCCGAAGTTGTGACTTTGCAGATGGATGATGTGGGTCTTGAAAAGGCTCAAATCGTCTGTGAGGGTAGAGATGGTAGGGCCCGGCAACTGCCGTTAACCCCGCAGGCGATTGAATCGCTGTCCGACTATGTGGAAAAGGGCCGCAAGGCTCTGTTGCGGGAGCGGAAGGAAGCGACGCTGTTTGTTAACCATCGAGGTCATCCGTTGACGCGTCAGGGATTGTGGTTGATCATTAAATCTTACGCCGAGGCCGCCGATGTCGGCCCCGATGTCACGCCACACACGCTGCGCCATTCTTTTGCTGCCCATCGCCTGGCGCGAGGTGGTGACCTGCAAAAAGTGCGAGAGTTGCTGGGGCACGCCAACATCTCGACGACCCAGGTCTATGCACACCTGGTCGGTCACCAGGATGAGGAGTCCGCAGCCGATCTTGCCTAACCGCCAGTGTTGAAATCATAAACCAGAGGGAGGCATATAGCATGGGATATATAGATAGCTTGATGGGACGTAATGAAAAGATCGTCTTCATCGACCGACAACACTGGTTGGTGTTGGCGTCGGCACTGCTGGTCGATGTGTTGGTGGCTGTCTTTATTGTTGCTGCCGCGGTGATCCTGGCGGGTCTAAATGACAAGCTGGGTTTCCTCAAAGTGCTCATAGTTCTGGTTGTCTTTCCTGTGGTTCACTTTGTTGTGCGCTATCTCAATTGGTACAACGAACAATATCTCGTCACAAACCGGCGGGTGATAAGGATTCGTGGCGTGATCAACAAGCACGTGTCAGACTCGTCTCTGGAGAAAGTAAACGACGTGGTGTTGGAGCAGTCAATAGTGGGGCGCATCTTGGGGTATGGAACAGTACAGATCATCACCGGCAGTGATATTGGCGTTGACATCTTTAGACACATCGCACGGCCGGTGCACTTTAAAACCGAGATGCTCAACCAGAAGGAGGATTTGGCCGAGCTGGACAGTTATGGCGCGCGAGCAAGACGAGTGCTGGCGGAGGAGTCGCCGACCTCGGGCGACATTCCCGAGCTGATCGCTGAACTGGACGAGCTGCGTGAAAAGGGCATCGTCACCGATGAAGAGTTTGAGAAGAAAAAGGCCGACTTGCTCGGGCGCATTTAGGAGATGACGCATCGTATGGCAGAAAAATGGGTGACATTGGATCAAGTAAACGTGGCTGCCGGTTTTATTCGCGAACGCACCAGCCATCGGCCCAACGTTGGGCTAATCTTGGGCTCCGGTCTGGGGCCACTGGCCGACCAGGTCCAGGAGGCCGACAGCATCCCTTTTGACCAGATTCCCCATTTTCCAGTTTCGACGGTGGCGGGACACAGCGGGCGGTTGGTCATCGGTCATCTGGAAGGGCAGTCGGTGCTGGTGATGCAAGGCCGGCCTCACTACTATGAAGGCTACTCCATGTCGCAGGTGACCTTGCCTGTCCGCGTCATGCAGGCTTTGGGCGTTGAGATACTCTTTGTCACCAATGCCGCTGGTGGGCTCAACTCCGACTGGCAGGCCGGCGACCTGATGCTCATTTCCGATCACATCAATTTGATCGGTATGGTTGGTATGAACCCACTGCGTGGACCCAACATGGATGCATTTGGACCGCGTTTTCCAGATATGAGTGTGCCCTATGACCCAGAGTTGTGTCGGTTGGCCCGAGAGGCAGCCGAGAGGGCGGGTGTTGAGCTGCGCGAGGGTGTGTATACGGGTCTGGGGGGGCCTAACTTTGAGACACCGGCCGAGTTGCGCTTCCTGCGCACGATTGGAACCGACGCCGTGGGAATGTCGACCGTGGCCGAGGTGACGGTGGCTCGTCACGGTGGCATGCGTGTGGTGGGTTTTTCGGGCATCAGTAACATCGTAGTGTACGACCCTTTGAAGGCGAAAGCTGCGAGCCACGAAGAGGTGCTGGAAGCAGGACAGCGGATCGGCCCCAAGCTGATGTTCGTGATCAAAGGCACGTTGCAGGCCTTGTCGGCTACGTCGTGACAAGTGATTTGAGGAAGACCTTATGGCGATCATCCCACATTTGATCGCTCGTTACGCGTCGGTGTTGTATGCGCTCTGCGCGCTCGGCGTTTTTTTTTATGTTTGGGCTGCGCTTCAAGCACGGCGCAAAGGAGACCTGGCGCTGTTTTCCATGGAGCGCGAAGCCGCCGCCAACCAGGGCTTGCACTCCTGGCTGATGGCCGGTTTGTGTGTACTGCTGGCGGCCGGCGTGTATGGCGTGAGTAATTTTATCGCCCCCAACTTGCCGCTTGAGCAACCTGATGAGACGCCCATCGTAGCGCTCCAGATCACCCCTACCCTCAGTACAAGTCTTCCGCCGACGCGGATTGCAGGCCCGGTGCCAACCCCCACGCCCGGCACAGTTGCCACCGTCGCGCCGATCGCTACGCCGTTGGCTCGCCCACCGGATACGCCCACGCCTGCTTCTGGCGAAGAGGGAGACGAAGCGCCCGTGCAGGCTGCTTGCACCAGTGCCGGCACTCAAATAATCTCTCCTGGCAACGGCGACCAACTGTGGGGCGTTGTCGAGGTACGTGGCACGGCCAACCTCCCGGACTTTTCCTTTTACAAATTCGAGATCCAGTGGCCAGGCAGCGACGAGTGGGTCACGGTGCAGAGCTTTGATATACCAGTTGTCGGTGGTGTGCTGGGTTATTGGGACACAAAACCGTTGACTCAAGAGCCTGGAGCGTACAAGTTCCGTCTGGTAGTGGTGGATAGCACCGGTAATTTTCCCGAACCTTGTGTCATCAACGTGCTTATCGAGTCTTCTCCCCCAGAGAGCTGACCAGAGAACTGAACGCCGCAGAACAACTTGACGAAAACGCCGAACTACATTAGAATTTAGTTTCAATTATGCCAAGTGAGATAGCGATCGCATCCGCCGGGCTTTGGTCCGGCGGTTTGGTGAAAAGTAGTGACGCAGGGTTATGTTTGAAAGCCTGACTGACAAGCTACAAAACGTCTTTGACCGGCTGGGCAAGCGCGGCTTGCTCACTGAGGCCGATGTAGACGCTGCGCTACGTGAGGTGCGCCTGGCGTTGCTGGAGGCTGACGTCAACTATAAAGTCGTCAAGGACTTTGTCAAGCGCGTGCGTGAACGGACGGTGGGGCTTGAGATCCATCGCAAGCTAAGTCCGGCCCAACAAGTGGTCAAAATAGTTCACGAAGAGTTGGTGACCACTTTGGGCGAACCCGGCAAGCTTGACCTGGGCAAGCAGCCCCCCCACGTGATCATGCTGGTCGGTCTGCAGGGTTCCGGCAAGACAACCGCTGCTGCCAAACTGGCGCTGAAATTGCGCGAGGGTGGGAAGAAGCCACTACTGGTCGCGGCGGATACGTACCGCCCGGCCGCCGTCAAGCAGCTAGAGACGCTCGGTCGCCAGGTTGATATCACGGTTCATAGTGAAGGCGTCGAGCCACCGCCGCCCAAAATCTGCGCCAACGCGCTCAAGGTGGCCCGCAAGGGCGCTTTCGACGTCGTGATTATGGACACCGCTGGACGGCTCCAGATCGACGATAACATGATGCGCGAACTGGAGGCCATCAAGCGCGAGACGCGGCCGGTCGAAGTGCTGTTGATAGCCGACGCCATGACCGGTCAGGAGGCGGTCAACGTAGCTCTGGGCTTTCACGAACGGGTTGGTCTCACCGGGCTAATTCTGACAAAGGTGGACGGTGATGCGCGCGGCGGGGCCGCCATTAGCATGCGATCGGTGACGGGTGTCCCGATCAAGTTTTTGGGGGTCGGCGAAAAGGTTGATGCGCTGGAACCTTTTTACCCCGACCGGTTGGCCTCGCGCATCCTGGGCATGGGCGATGTGCTGACCTTGATTGAGAAGGCAGAATCGTCCCTTGATCAGGAAGAGGCGCAAAAAGCCGCCGAAAAACTGCTAGAGGGTGAATTTAACCTGGAGGATTTTCTCCAGCAGCTCCGGCAGATTAAACAGATGGGACCGATAAGCCAGTTGTTGGAAATGGTGCCTGGCTTTCGTGGTGTTTCCAAAGAGGTCTCGCCCGAGATGACCGACCGTGAGTTGCGTAAGGTCGAAGCGATTATCAATTCGATGACGCGCCAGGAGCGGGAAAATCCGCGCATCATCAACGCCAGCCGCAAGCGGCGCATCGCTCGTGGCAGCGGCACGCAAGTACAGGATGTGAACGCGCTGCTAACCCAGTTTCGGCAGATGCAGCGTATGATGAAACAGTTAACCAGTGGCAAGGGTAAAGGTCTGTTACGTTTACTGGGTATGTAACGACGCCCTTGTACTTTCGTAAATCGGAGTTTGAAAAACATGGTACGGATTCGATTGCGCCGTGTCGGCGCGAAAAAGCAACCCCATTACCGCGTTGTCGTGGCTGACAAGCGCTCCCCGCGCGACGGGCGCCACATCGAGGTGATTGGTTTTTATAACCCGCGCACTGAGCCAGAGACGGTTCGGATCAAGGAAGATCGGGCCCTTTACTGGCTTGGTCAAGGGGCTCAACCAAGCGATGTCGTGTTGCGTTTCCTCAAGAAACAGGGCACTATGGACCGCCTGGCCCGCTTGAAAGCCGGTGAGTCTTTGGAGGCTTTGGTGGCCGAGTACGAGACCTCCCTGGTCACAGGCGAGGGCGGCGAGGAAGCTGAGGCAGCGCCTGTTGCGGAGGCGGAGATCGTCGAGGAAGCGGTCGAGGCTGAAGCGGAAGCTGCTGAACCTGTCGAGGAAGCGGTTGAGGCTGAAGCGGAAGCCGCCGAATCTGTCGAGGAAGCGGTCGAGGCTGAAGTGGAAGCCGCTGAACCTGTCGAGGAAGCGGTCGAGGCTGAAGCGGAAGTCGCTGAACTTGTCGAGGAAGCGGCTGAACTCGAAGAGGCTCCAGCAGTCGAAGATTGACACACGATCGCCCTCCGCGTCGGCAGGGAAGCTTTGCTGTGAAACCGCAGCCGCACAACTCCCCTGTTGGCGCGATGTAAGCATAGCTTGTGCTGAAAGGGAGGTGCTTTTATGAACGAGTTGGTCGAGTACATCGCCAAGTCGCTGGTGAATGATCCGTCGCAGGTAAAGGTCACTCAGACGCGCAGAGGAAACTCGGTGACGCTCAATTTGCGCGTGGACCAGGAGGATGTGGGGCGGGTAATTGGCCGTAATGGACAGGTCGCTAACGCGATGCGTATCTTGCTGCGGGTGATGTCCGCGCGGCAAGGGAAAAGAGTCAATTTGGAAATCGAATGACGGTATCCAATAAGGACCAAGACCGGGGCTCAGGAGCGTCAAAACGCCGTCCTGAGCCTCGTTATTTAGCGGTGGGGCGTGTGGGCCGTCCCTTTGGTGTGCACGGTGAGTTAAAAGTCCAGATCTTGACCGATTATCCGGAACGGTTGGATCGGTTGCACACAGTTTACCTCGGGGAGGCACGGACGCCGTGGATCATCGAGAGTGTACGCCTGCACAAGGGGGCGGCTCTGTTCAAGCTGGAAGGCTGCAATGACCGGACTGCCGCTGAGGCTTTGCGCGGTGCGCTGATGCAGATCACCTCGGAAGATGCGGTGCCGTTGGAAGAGGATGAATACTATGAGCATCAGCTCGTCGGGATGGGGGTCTTTGAGCAAGACGGCGCGTTCCTGGGCAAAGTCACCGAGATCATCAGTACCGGGGCCAATGATGTGTACGTCGTCGTTGGCCCGGAAGGCGAGTTGTTGCTGCCGGCCATCAAATCGGTGATCTTGGAGATTGACCTGGAAACCGACCGGATGATAGTACACTTGCTGGAGGGGCTGCGTTAACCTCTTGACAACCTAACTGTCATCGAGTACCCTTTATTCGTTTCCATCGTCAGACACATGGGGGATGATGGCGTGTCTCGAAAGCACTGGCTCGGCTTTAACCTCGTAAAGGGCATTGGCCCGATGAAGGTGCGGGCGTTGCTCGACTGCTTTGGTGACCTGGAGGCCGCCTGGCGTGCTGACGAATCGGCTTTGCGCCAGGCCGGCCTGGACCGCAGAGCGTTGCCTAACCTGCTCAAGGCTCGCGCCCAGCTCGACCTTGATGCTGAATTGGATAAGCTGGCCGCGCGAAACATCAGATTCCTGACCTGGGACGATCCTGATTATCCTTCACGACTGCTGCAAATCCCCGACCCGCCGCCGGTGCTTTATATACGCGGCCAACTGACCCCTGAGGACGAATGGGCGGTGGCCGTCGTCGGCACACGCCGGGCCTCGGCGTATGGTAAAGCGGCAACCCAGCGCCTGGTGACCGACCTGGCGGTGAATCACGTGACCATCGTCAGCGGTCTGGCACGCGGCATTGACGCCGAGGCGCACCGTGCGGCCCTGGAGTCAGGCGGACGTACAATCGCGGTGCTTGGCTGTGGCCTGGACCTGGTCTATCCGCCGGAGCACCGCAACCTGGCACGGGAGATCGTCAGTCACGGGGCGATGGTTAGCGAGTATCCCTTAGGCACCCGACCTGAGGGCAGCAACTTTCCACCGCGCAACCGGATCATTAGCGGCCTCAGCCTGGGCGTATTGGTGGTCGAAGCTGGCTTCAAGAGCGGTGCACTCATCACCGCCGACTATGCCGCTGACCAGGGCCGTGATGTTTTCGCCGTGCCGGGCAATCTCTTTGTGCGCAACAGCGCAGGCGTTAACCATCTCATCCAGGACGGGGCCAAGCTGGTGATGGGGGCGGAGGATGTCTTGGAAGAACTCAATCTGATGATGGTAGTTGAGCAGGCGCAGGTGAGGGCGGTTGTGCCCGAGACTGAGGTCGAGGCTTTGCTGCTGCAGTACCTCAGCCTGGAACCGGTCCACGTGGACGAGATTTCCTTGCAGGCAAAGCTGCCTATTTCCAAAGTGACCAGCACCCTGGCGTTGATGGAACTCAAGGGAATGGTACGCCAGGTAGGCGGTATGAACTATGTGCTTATGCACGACGCATCAGTAGAGTACCGGGTAGATTAGGGAGGAGGCAAAGATGTCAAATTACTACGCAGCGATTTTAGCCGGGGGAGTGGGCACCCGGCTGTGGCCTCTCAGTCGTCAGGCACGACCTAAACAGGCACTCCAGTTGATCGGTGACCGCACCATGTTTCAACACGCGATAGAACGGCTGGCACCCCTGTTTCCGCGGGATCACATCGTCATCGTCACGGGCCGGAAGCACGCCGAGATTCTGCAGCCACAGACACCGGACCTGCCCGATGAAAACTTTATCCTGGAGCCGATGGGGCGGGATTCAGGCCCAGCGGTGGGGCTAGGCGCTATCCATCTTCACCGGCGCGACCCCGAGGCGGTGATGGCCATGCTCACCGCCGATCATTTTATCGCTTACGTGGAACGGTTTCGCGCTGTCCTTGCTGCCGCCGAAAAGGTGGCTCAAACCGGCAGAATCGTTACGCTGGGGATCAAACCCGATTTCCCCTCCACGGGTTACGGCTACGTTCGACAGGGGGAGTCGCTAGGCCAGTTCGACGGTTTTGAGGTGTTCCACGCCGAGCAGTTCACGGAGAAGCCCGACCCTGCCACGGCCCAGGCCTTTTTCGAGAGCGGGCGGTATAGCTGGAACAGCGGTATGTTCATCTGGCGTGTAGATCGGCTGTTGGCCGAGTTCGAGCGCCAGCGCCCATCGCTGCACCGCCAGTTGATGACCATCGCCGATGCCCTCGGTACGCCTGACGGGGCGCGGGTGTTGGCTGAGGTCTGGCCGCAGATTGAAAAAATCTCGGTGGACTATGCGATTATGGAAGGGGCACGCGACGTGGCGGTCATCCCGGTGGACATTGGGTGGAGCGACGTGGGGAGCTGGGCGAGTTTGTTGGACATCATCCCTGGCGATGAGCAAGGAAACGTGGCCCTCAGTGAGCACTTGGCTATCGACACTCACCGTACGCTGGTGCGCAGTGAAAACCGTCTGGTGGTGACGATTGGCCTGGAAGACATGATCGTCGTCGATACCGACGATGCGCTGTTGATTTGCCCCAAAGATCGGGCGCAGGACGTCAAGGCAGTCGTCGACCGGCTTAAGCAGGGTGAGCGGAGCGAGCTTTTGTGAGCTACTGACCGGTAGCCTGATGTGAGCAAGGTTGGGAATGGAAGCTTATTGCGTCAAGTGCAGAGCCAAGCGGGAGATGCGCGACCCGACGCCGGTGTTTATGACCAATGGTCGGGCAGCGACGCGGGGCCAGTGCCCTGTGTGTGGCACCGGCATGTTCAAAATCGGCCATACGCCAGCGCACGACACGCTGGAGATGGAGGGCAATATCCACGGCCTCAGCGGACGGCTGGTGATCGTCGAGTCGCCAGCCAAGGCACGTACGGTGGGTCGTTTCCTGGGCGAGGGGTACACGGTGCGGGCCTCGGTGGGCCACGTCCGCGATCTACCCGCCAACCGCATGGGTGTGGACATAGAGCGCGACTTTGAACCCCGTTACGTAATTCCCAACAAAAAGAAAGAGATTGTGCGGGGTCTGCGACAGGAGGCGAAAAAGGCCGCGGAAATCTATCTGGCCACAGACCCTGACCGTGAAGGCGAGGCCATTTCGTGGCATCTGATAGCCGCGCTGGGTTCGGCTGCCGAGCACAAGCCCGTTCAGCGCGTCGAGTTTCATGAAATCACCCAGGAGGCCATCGCTCACGCCTTTGCCCACCCGCGAGCGATTGATATGCAGCGGGTAGACGCCCAACAGGCACGCCGTGTCCTCGACCGGCTGGTGGGCTATACTCTGAGCCCGTTGCTCCGTGAGAAGATGCACCGCAAGGGGCTGTCGGCCGGCCGGGTGCAGTCGGTCGCTTTGCGGTTGATCGTGGAGCGTGAGCAGGAGATCGAGGGCTTTGTGCCGCTGGAATATTGGTCGCTAGAGGCCGAATTTGCCAAGCAGTTGGACGATGAGCAGGCGCAGCGCGGGCGAGGGCCGCAGAGTTTTCTCACAAAACTGCATCGCATCCAGGGTCAAGAGATTGAGCTAAAGAGCGCGCGCGATGTGGGACGCATCTTGGACGAGCTGGAATCGGCGCGCTACGTCGTCACTCAAGTCCGCAGGGGAGAGCGTCGCCGTCGACCGTTGCCTCCTTATACCACCAGTACGATGCAACAAGAGGCTGCCCGACGACTGGGTTTCACTACCAAGCGCACGATGGCAGTGGCCCAAGGGTTATATCAAGGGGTTGAAATTGAGGGTGAGCCGGTCGGTCTTATCACCTACATGCGCACCGATAGTGTGAGCGTCGCCGAGGCGGCTCAAAAGCAGGCCCGTGAGTACATCTTGAAACGCTACGGTGACGAGTTCCTGCCTGCCGAACCCCCGCAGTACAAGACGAAGGCCAAAGGGGCGCAAGAGGCCCACGAGGCGATCCGCCCGACGTCGGCCCTGCGCACACCCAAGTCCATCCGCCAATCTCTGAACCGCGATCAGTACCGGCTCTACACGTTGATCTGGCAGCGGTTTGTGGCCAGCCAGATGGCGCCGGCGGTTTACGACACGCTGGCGGTGGATATTGCCGGCGTGCCAAAAGACGGGGAGGCGGGCGATCAAACGGTCGATGCGCTGAAAGAGTCGCCCCCGTACCTGTTCCGCGTCAGCGGCTCACAGGTCAGGTTTTCTGGCTTTCTGGTGGTATATGAGGAGGCCAAAGACGAGGACGCCTCTCCAGACGAAGACGAGGGTTGGATCTTGCCGCCATTGGACGAGGGGGAGCCCCTTGATTTGCTGCAGTTGCACCCTCGCCAGCACTTTACCCAGCCACCGCCCCGCTACAGCGAGGCCAGTCTGGTGCGTGCGCTGGAAGAGCATGGTATCGGCCGGCCCAGCACCTATGCGCCGACCATCAGCACGTTGCAGGCACGCCATTTTGTGATGCGTCGCGACCGGCGGCTCTATTCCACTGACGTCGGCAGAGTCGTCAACGGTCTACTGGTGGATCACTTTTCTGACTATATCAACGTGGACTTTACAGCGCGGATGGAGTCACAACTGGATCAGGTCGCCCAGGACGAGCGCGACTGGAGGGCGATGATAGGCGTCTTTTATCGGCCGTTTGCGGCGAGTGTGGAGCAGGCTCGTGGCAGGATGCCCGAAGTGATTATGGGCAACAACCCTACCGGTGAGTTGTGTGAAAAGTGTGGTGGGCCTCTGATTTTCAAATACGGCCGGCACGGGCTGTTTATTGCCTGCAGCAACTATCCCGCTTGCCGCAACAGCAAACCCATCCTGGTCCCCACTGGAGCAAAATGCCCAGAATGCGGTGCTGACCTGGTGGAAAAACGCACGCGGCGAGGCCGTCTCTTTTATAGTTGCGCTGCCTACGATCCGCATGACGACACGTCTTGTCGTTTCCGCTCCTGGAAACGAACTTTGCCCCAACCTTGCCCTGCCTGCGGTGGGCTGCTGATCGAGGCCAAAGGTGGACAGGCCGAGTGCCACCAATGCGGGCAAAGCTTCCCCAAAGATACCCTACCACCGGCTCCTGAACCGGCGGAAGAACAACATAGACCCGTGCCCGCTATTGTCTACCTCCCACCTCAATGAACCTTCTATTGTCTTGATTTGACAAGAAAGGCAGCTTGAGTACACTGGCATCGGAGTGTGGTGTGATTATGTCATGCTTGCTTTACTTTTCAGAGTATGCTACAATCGGCATAGCTTGTGGATAAACTGGGTTCGTCGTTGATCCTCAATAGTCATCAGA
>CBFDAD010000005.1:0-15878 GCA_965602705.1 uncultured bacterium | reverse complement strand
CAGATGCAGCGCTGGTTATGGGACATGGGGGCCTAGTAACCGATGATCTATTATCCTTCGGTGACCCGGGTTTTGCCATTGACGACCATACGGCGTGAGCGCACCTTGCCGGTGGCGGGTGAAGTGTTGGTTAACATGGGCACACGTGTTGACCCCATGAGCGTTGTTGCGCACGCCGAACTTCCAGGCCGGTACTACATCCTCAACGTAGCCCAAGCGCTGCGCGTGTCGCCTGAAGCGGCAGACAAGTATATACGGCCGAAGCCAGGCCAGCCGGTCGAGGCACGTCAGGTGGTCGCAGGTCGGCGCGTTAGGTTGGGTATGGTACCTCGGGTGGTGCGTGCTCCTCAAGATGGTGTTGTGGTCGCTGTGGGAGGAGGACGCGTGTTGCTAGAGTCGGCTGGCGAACCTGTCGAGGTACGAGCCTATCTGCCAGGAACGGTCAGTGACATACAGCCCAAGAGGGGCGTGACGATTGAAACGGTCGGGGCCTGGATTCAAGGGGTATGGGGTATTGGCGACGAATCGTTCGGTGTGCTCAAAGTGTTGGTAGATAAACCCGAACAGCCACTGCGGGCCAAGTCTATTGACGTCACGTGCCACGGCGCGGTGTTGGTCGGCGGCTTGTTACAGGACCGTGAGACGCTTCAGCAGGCGTTAGAGTTGCAGGTGCGGGGGGTTGTCGCCGGCAGCTTGGATCCAACCCTGATTGGCATGGCCCGGGAGATGCCATTTCCTGTTATCACGACCGAGGGGATCGGGCGTGCGCCGATGGCATGGCCCATATTGCAGCTACTGCGCACCAACGAGGGCCGCGAAGCGGCCATCAGCGGTCGTACCCAGCCGCGCTGGGGCGCGATTCGGCCTGAAGTCGTTATCCCTTTGCCCGCCGGCCGTGGTTCCCCCCCGCCGCCACCAGGCGCGTCACTCGCGGTCGGTGTTCAGGTGCGCGTGACTCGCGGACCCCAAATGGGGGCGGTGGGGACGGTTCAGCACTTGCCGGCGCATCCTCTAGCTTTGGAGACCGAAGCCAGAGTCTGGGGGGCGGTTGTGGCCTTTGAAGAGGATGGAGAACAGTTTGTTCCGTTTCTTAACTTGGAGTTGTTGGGTTGACAGCGCTCAATGGCTTTGCTGAGCGTTAGACTGGGCTTACGCCCAGGTCAGAGTTTGTGCCGAATGCTTGGACTGAAAGCCTGATCAAAGATGTGGTGAGGAGGAGACAAATGGAGCCCCCTTTTCCGATGGAAGATTTTGACGACGTGGATAATATGGAAGACATAGAGGAGGAAGCGGCAGCCAATCGCCGCCAGTTTGTAATGTTGCTGACGATCTTTGGCGGATTGCTCGCCGTGGCCGTCATTGTCTTGGCGTTTATTATCCTCACTCGCAATGGTGCCGAGAGTGAAATCGAGCTGACCAATCAGGCGGTGCTGGCTACCAACACGGCGGTTGTGGAGCAACAAGTGGCTATGGTCACCTCAGACGCGGCCACTGCTGTCGCTGCGCAGCAAACGAGGGAGGTACAGCTAACCAATGAGGCCGTGTCGGCGACTGAGGAAGCAGCGATGCGAGAGGCTACTGCAGCAGCGGCCACCGAGCAGGCCAAAATTACCCCGACCAGGACACCCACGCCGGTTATTGCGACGCCTACTGAAACATCATCGGCTGAAGAAGTGGGTGAAGGTACCGTGGCGGCCGAGGGTGGCGAGACAGCAGTGGCCCAAGTCACAGGTACACGCGCGCCGACTCGCACACGTGCACCCGGCGGCTCGGACTCTACGCCTGATACTGGCGTAGGCGGCTTGGGCGTGGTGCTCGTTGCCGCTGTGCTGGTAGTAGTGGTGTTTGCGGCACGCCGGTTACGCACGGTCACCTGATGTGTGGGGATGTCGAAAGCGTTCAGATACCTCAGGTTGTTAGGGAGCTTGCCCAGGTAGATGTGTCTCTGAGCTCCTGGCAATTTGAAGGGCTGAACGCTCAAGTTTTTCCCTGCTGAGTGGAATCGATGGCAAAACAACTCCAAAACGTTGATGTGATTTTACGTGAGACCGACTTGGCCTATGTATTAGATTGTGTCAAAGACGCTCGCTCGTGTGCCATTGTCGGTCTGAGCAATGTTGGCAAGTCTTGCTTGTTGCGGACTCTGGAATGCGTTCAGGCCGACTATTTAGGTGCGCAGGTTGACCAGTTCATTTTCGTCTACATTGATTGCAACCTGATGTTGGAACTGAGCGAGCAAGGCTTCTATGAGGCCGTCTTGCGGGCCACGCGCGATGTGTTGGCTCGCAATGGCGTCAAGGATTCGTTGTCCACTCAGATGGAGGCTTTTTATCGGGGCGTAGTTGAGTCGGGTCATTCCCTCCGCGTACCTCTCAGTTTCAACGATGCCATCATCGCTCTTGGTGAAGGGCTAAAGCGGCGAATTGTGTTTCTCTTTGACGAGTTTGATGCGCCCTTTGCCGCTCTGGATGGTCGGGTGTTTCTAAACTTGCGTGCGCTAAAGGATCGTTATGGCAGTGGCCTGTGTTACGTCACGGCCACAGAGCAGGCGTTGAATAAGGTGCGGTCTGACGCTGCTGCGTCCGAGTTTAACGAGTTATTTGCGGGGCGCACGTATTGGCTGGGTATGCTGGAACCAGATGAGGCCGTCCGCCTGGCTGAGGCCTATGCTGTCGCTCAGGGTAAAACCCTGGAACCGGATCAGGCGGCCTTTGTGCTAAAGCAGTCCGGTGGGCATCCCGGGCTGATCCAGGCGGCGACCCAAGTGTTGCTGCGTGTAGAGGTTGGTGCACCACAACGTCTGCGCCAGCAGGGGCTTACTCTGGCGCGCGATGCTCTGGACTCTGATTCTATTGTTCATTCTGAATGCGCCAAGCTCTGGGAGCAACTTTCCGAGGATGAGCGCAATGCATTGATGCGACTGGTGACGCTGGGACCGGAGCGGGCCGATCAAACCCAACTCAAGTCGTTGGATTGTAAGGGAATCCTGGTGAGGGGCGCCAAGTCCAAGTCGTCGCTGGGGGACGGGTCAGTAGACCAATCTCAATATGGATCAACCCTATCACCGGAAGAGGTGGGCATCTTTGGTCAGTTGTTCGAACGCTTCACCCGTCGCCAACGGTTGATCCAGGAAGGCGCTGCTAAGGGGATATTGGTAGACGTGGATGCCGGTGCAGCGTGGGTAGATGGCGTTCGAGTTCCTACGTTAACTGACTTGGAATACCGCTTGCTTTTACTGCTGTATGGGCGTTTAGACAAGATTTGTGACAAATATCAAATCGTCAAATCGGTCTGGGGTGAATCCTATATTGATCAAGTGGACGATGCCCGCATTGAAAAGCTGGTCAGTCGCCTGCGCGCCAAGCTGGAGCGGGACCCCAGCAACCCTAAATACTTGATAACCATGCGCGGCCGGGGCTACAAATTGCTGAGTGGCTGAGGGCGTTTCTTGTCCCGCTCTTTGCGTTCTCGGACGGGTTGTGTGTCACAACTCACCTAGCTCACAGCGCGGAGTGGGAGGAATAAGGTGGTCAAGGGAAGCATTCTGGTTGTTGAGGACAATACCATAATGCTGGATGGCATCCGTGACATACTGGAGATGGATGGCTATCACGTGACCACAGCGCTGGATGGGCGCGAAGCTCTGAATGTGCTGGCAGAACATTCCTTTGACCTGATTGTTTCGGACATTATGATGCCGCAGATGGATGGTTACCAACTTTTTTCAGCGGTACGCGCCAATCCCAAATGGTTTCACATCCCTTTTATCTTTCTGACGGCCAAGGATCAGCGCATTGACGTGCGTCTCGGCAAGCAACTGGGCGCGGATGATTATCTGACCAAGCCTTTTGAGGCTGAGGACCTGTTGGTGGCAGTGGAAGCCAAACTTGAACGGTCCTCTGCCTTACAAGCCGCCGCTGAGGCCGAAATCAGCGAATTAAAGCAAAACATCCTCAATACGCTTAGTCACGAGTTTCGCACCCCCCTGACCTATGTTCATGGCTATTTGGACTTGATTTTGGAAGAAGGGCCAGATCAGCTCAGTGTTGAAGAGTTGAGCGGGTTTTTAAAGCGGGTGAAACAGGGCAGCGACCGCTTGAGGCATTTGGTAGATGATTTTGTTTTTTTGGTGATGCTAGAGACCGGCGAAGCCATGGCCGCCTTTCGTTGGGAGCGGGTCTATTTTACCGACCTCCGTTCGACGATTGAGACAGTCGTTCGTCAAAAAAGGCCTTTGGCGCGCCGGCGCGAAGTGACTCTGGTAGCGGAGCTATCAGAACCGCTACCGGGTACTGTGTTGCATGTGGGCTATATTCGGAGTGCTTTGGACAGACTGATTGACAACGCCATAAAATTCTCCAACGAGGGTGATGGCCAAGTCATAGTCCGGGCCTGGGCTGACGACGACTGGATCTATATCGCTGTTCAAGACAATGGCATAGGTATTGCTTCTGAAGAAATACCTCACTTGTTTAAACGTTTGCATCAGATCAATCGGGAAATGCTAGAGCAGCAAGGCATCGGCGCGGGGTTGTCGATTGTGAAAGGTATCGTTGAAATTCACGGGGGGCGTATTGAAGTGGCAAGTCAGGTGGGGAAAGGGAGCACCTTTACGCTTGTCTTGCCCATCGTAGCGGCAGAGCAAAGCCCAGATTGGAACTAGTCACACCCGCACAGTCGAATTGTGGAATGATTCCTGGTCAGATGGACGTCAGAGCATTGTCTGGCGCAAAGTAGAGAACCATGCTACTATGACGGTTAATGTTTTAGCTCATTCTTTGGGGTGTTTTTGCTACCCCACGACGATGACGCGCAGATGCATCTGCTAACTATTACATACGCTATTTTAAGGAGGCTTAGCCATGGCATCATTGTTAGATAAAGTTGGCACACTGATTCGTGCGAATCTCCACTCTTTGGTTGACGAAGCGCTCAAAAAGAACTCGGTCGCTGTGCTTGATGAGTACATCCGTCAGGCCGAAAATAACCTTGAGGATCTAGAAGACGCAGCAGCGACCGTCGGTGGCAACGTAAGGACGCTGGAGCGCAAGTATAAAGAATACGAGGAGAAAGCCAATAAACTGGATCGGGATATCGATATCTTGCTTCAGCGAAGCAAGGAAGAACTGGCCACTGCTGCTCAGAGCAAGCTCAACTCCACCCGTCGCCTCTCTGAAGACTATAAGGCACAGTGGGAGCAGCAACAGCGGGAGTACCAGTCGCTCATCAACGCCAAGCTCAAACTGGAGGCCAAGCTCACCACCATCAAGCAGGAACGTGAAGAGCTTCAGGCCTTGCTAGAATTGGCCAAGTCTAAGGAAATCACGGCCAAAGCTATTCAATCCCTGGATGATGTGGTTGGCGTGGGTGACGCCGATGTTGCTCGCATTGGCGACTCGATTCGCGCTCGATTAGACAAAGCTTCAGCGCGCAGCGAGATGGCCGCTAGCCGTCTCGAAGATCAGATGGACGAGGTTCTAGAGCGGAGCGAGGTTGACATGCAATTGGAGGAGCGCAGGCGCCGTCTAGGCCTCTCAGATTAGGTGTCGGGTTACGAGCCACTGGATAGAAGAGGGACATGAACAAAACACGTTGGGTTTTCGTGCTTATCGTCGGTGCGGCGCTGATAGTTGTCGCGGCGGCTGCATTGATTCCACGCTTGAGAAGCGCTGGTGAAGACAACGGGCAGGATGCGTCAGGCGAGACGATTGAGGTACGCGTCTTTACTGCGTTGCCAGTAGAACCATGGGTGCGCGCTGCGGCAGATCAATTCAACGCCGAGGGGCAATCTCTAGAAGGCCATCCTATCCGCGTTACCGTCGTGCCTATGGATGGGTTGGCTGCCCTGAGCAAGTGGGATCGGGAGGAGTTTTTCGTCCTTGGCGATCGTGAACGCGACATGCTCACCGATGCCGAGAAGGAGCAACTCGCCAGCTTTCCTACGGTCTGGATCCCGGACAGCCGCTTCCTGGTCGAATTGGTCAACGCCACCTACAAGGAGAAACTTGGGCGTGACGTCTTTTTGACTGACGGCGAGTATCGCGCCCGGCCTACCGCCATCTCGCTCTTGGCTTGGGGCATCTTTGAGAGCCGTGCTGAGGTGTTAGAGGCAGCCTACAGTGAGGTGAGTTGGCAGGCCATTCACGATGCGGCCATGTCCGAAAAGGGCTGGCCGCAAATCGGAGAGCTGGCACAGTTGGCTGATCCACAGACGTTAAACGCTTGGGGCTTTTTCAAGCTAGCCATACCTCACCCGCGCAAGAACGTAGGCGGAATGCACGCCATCATCGCCGCCGCTGGTGAGTACTATGACCGGCCTCGGATTGACGTCGCCGATCTCACCGATGCCGAATTCTTATCCTGGCTGGAAGAGGCGCTCCTGTCCGTCACTGATTTCTCCGCCGCCAGCCAGCCGGGAGAGAATCTAGCCCTTTTTGGCTACACTACCGGCGATGTGGCTCAATTGCTTGAGGCCGACATCCTGGTGAATATGGCCGGTATCGAGACCCGTTCGCCCGAGCAGTTGTTCATCCGCTACCCGCGCTACGTCACTTGGTTCGACTTTCCCTTTACTGTTTGGGTGGGTCCCGAGACAACGGCCTTGGAAAAGAACGCCGCTCTAGAGTTTGAAAAGTACCTGCTCTCTCAAGAAGTGCAGGCGCAGGCCTTGGCTTATGGGCTGCGACCGGTCCACCCCGACGTAACGGTGGATGCTCCGGACAGCCTCTTTACGCGCTGGCGCGAGCAGGGTGCGGCGGTCTTTGTCGAGCGAACTACCGCTATGCGCTCTCCCGACCGGGACGTGCTGCTGGCGTTGCTGGCCTGGTTCGATCGTTACGAGACCCGACGCTAGGAGTCCTGCGATGACCAAAGGTGATAGATCAGAGCAGGCAGAGCGCCGCGGCAGCCAACGCAGGACCTCACGCCGGGCGAGTCGTAAGTCGGAGCGGACCAGTCCGGGCACGGTGGTTGCCGTGCTTGTGGCAGGGCTAATCGCTCTGGTCGCCGTGTGTATCGCTTGTTGGGCGGTGTCCATTACCGTCGTAGATCGCTTAGGTGACGACTCCCAAGATGAAACGGACGATTTTGTCCGGCTGACCCTGGCCTACTCGCCCGAAAAGGCGACGCTCGTTCAGAAACTCATAGACGATTTTAACACCCATGGCTACCAAGTTCCTGATGGCTTGCCCATGCGCGTCGAACTCGTCGAGATGGACCCCGAAGCTATGCTCGACGGGGCCGTCGCTGGCGAATTTCAGGTCATGACCCCCGACTCTTCGGTGTGGTTACCTCAACTTGATGCGCTTTGGGCCGAGCAAGTGGGGGATGACAGGGCCTTTATCGTTGGACAGACGGTCTATTACGCGGTGTCGCCGGTGGTCATTGCGATGTGGCGCGATGTCGCCTTGGAGATGGGTTATGGCAGTCGCCCCCTCGGTTGGGCTGATCTGTTGGAACGCGCTCAGAGCGACCCTGATTTCAAATGGAGCCATCCTTCGACTGCTTCGGCCAGTGGCCTGCTGGCGACGCTGGCCGAGTTTTACGCTGGTGCTGGCAAGACCTGGGGGCTCACCGCGGCCGACGTCCAGGCTCCCGCCACGCTTGATTACGTCAGCCGCATTGAGCGTACAGTGCGCTACTATGGTGAAGGGGAATGGCCCATCGCACAGCGCGTGGTGGCCGAGGGACCGGATTATCTAGATGCCTTTGTCTGCCAGGAGCAACTGGTGGTTTGGGCCAATCAGAACGACGCCGATCTGGTCGCCGTCTATCCGGTCGAAGGGTCACTATGGCAAGACCATCCCTTGGTATTGCTGGAAACACCCGATCTCACGAATGCTCAGCGCCAGGTCTTTACCCAACTGGTTGCCCACCTACGCGCCGACGCGGCCCAACAATCGGTGCTGGCTGCCGGTTATCGCCCAGCCGATCCCACGATTTCCCTTGACGCGCCTGGCTCACCGCTGACTGCTGCGAATGGCGTTGATTCGACACAACCCCAGACGGCTCTGCAGATCCCTGGAGCGAGCGTCGTTCAGGTGGTGCGTGACGTCTGGTGGTACACGAAGCGTCATACCAACGTGGTGCTGGTTGTGGACACCTCCGGTTCAATGGAGGGCGATAAGATCAACAATGTCCGAGCGGCCTTGCGCGCCTTTGTGGAACAGATCAAGGGGCCAGAGGAAGCTGTCGCCCTGATCGAGTTTTATAGCTATGTGGACGTGCTGGCGCCGCTGGACAAGCTGGCGGTCAATCGAGATGAGCTGCTGCGGGCCATTGATGGGCTGGTCGCGGAAGGTGATACCGCCTTGCTCGACGCTGTCTTTGAAGCCTATAAGGGGCTGCAAGCGCTGGACGACCCCGAGCGCATCAACGCTATCGTCGTTATGACCGATGGTAGAGAGAACTATTCCGATATCTCTTTGAGTGGTCTGGCCGATTATATGCGGCAAGGCAACGAGACGGGGGTGCCGGTCATCGTCTTTGCCATCGCCTATGGCGGAGACGCTGATTATTACACGTTGCGTGAGCTGGCCGATGCCACGGGTGGTCAGGTTTACGAAGGGACGTTAGAGACGATACGCCAACTTTACAAGATTCTTTCAACCTACTTTTAGCTGACGGTATGCAACAGGCGAGGGGCAAGGGTGCTTCGTCGCGCTCGTCACTCGCCGTTCGCTGCGCACGGTATTACTATGGCAAAATCATCTGCAAAAACTGATCTACAACGTCGCGCACGGCGTGCGATGATTGCTGACGCCTTCTTTCGCCCGATAAGCGCCGCCACCATTTCTTTGGTAATTCTTTTGGCCTTCTTTTTGCCTAAACCTTTCCCTGGCTGGCAATGGTGGTTTTGGCTGGTTGGAGGAGTGTTGGCTGAAGCGGCCATCGTTTACACCAGCCTTACTGATCCCGAGTTTGGACGCCAGGCAGTCGCCGATATGTTGCGCCAGGAGTTCGATATCGAGGATTTGCGGGACGAGCGGTATCGAGGCTACTTGGAAAAGGCGCTAGAGTATCGAGAACGTATTGCAGAGACTGTCACCAAAAGCCGCCGCAGTGTGTTGCGGGATCATGTCCAGGAGGCGGCCCGGCAGATTGACGAGTGGATTCGCAGCGTCTACGAAATTTCTCTACGTATGGAGCGCTATGAGCAGGATGACCTCATACACCGGGATATCAAAGCCGTGCCTACTCGTATCGCCAAGCTTAAACAGCAAGTGCAGCAGGAAGATGACCCACGAGTTCGAGCGCAACTGGAAGAGACGCTGCGCGCCAAGGAAGTGCAACGGGCTAACTTGAACCAGTTGCAAAACGGCATGCAACGGGCCGAGCTGCAGTTGGAACACACCTTGACGGCGATGGGGACGATCTACTCGCAACTGTTGTTGGTGGGCGCTAAAGATGTGGATAGCGGTCGCGCGAAGCGGTTACGCGAGGATGTGGCCGAGGAGGTCAGCCAACTGCAAGATGTGCTCGATTCTATGGATGAGGTGTACGAGACCAGCGCTAGATTTTGAGTCAGCAGATTGTCGATGGCTCCCGCTGGATTGTTGATATTGGAGACGTAAGGATGAAATCTAAAGCAATTGTGCCAGTCGTACTGATCTTGGTTGTGTTGCTGGCGGCCTGTGGCGGTGGAGAGAAAAAGCCCACCAAAGGGGACGTGATTGTCTATGTGGCCGTGCCGCTCTCGGGCTTTCAGGCCAACGGCGGACAAACGATAGTCGGTGGTGTGCGTCTCAGAGCCGACGAGATCAACAAAGAGGGCGGGCTGCTGGGCTATAGGGTCGTCGTACAAGGAATTGACGACGAGAGCGACGATGAGGTGGCTGCAGCCGTGGCCGACCAGGTCGCAGCGGCCGTGAATCGCGGCGACAAGGTGCTGGGCGTCATCGGGCACCTCAACAGTGGACAGACCAGCGTCGGTATGGCAGTCTATGAGGGTCTGCCGCTCGTGGTCATCACGCCGACCGCCAGCGATATGGCGCTCACTGAGAGCGGATTTCGCAACTTTTTCCGCATCAACGCGCACAACGCGGCTGAAGCCCGTATCGCTGCTGATTACTTGGTCAACACGCTGGGCGTCAAGAACGTCGCTGTTCTCTATAATGACGACCCCTATGGCATTGACCTGGGGCAGCGCACTGCCGACGACTTGCGTGCTATGGGCGCCCAGGTTACGTTTGCCCAACAGGTGGCTGTCGAGCAGGGTGATTTCGACGCTGAGGTGGCTGCGCTGCGCGATTCAGGCGCTGACGCGATTTTTTACGCCGGATATGAGGTTGAATGTCCCTATTTGCGCTACGATCTGCGCAAGTCTGGTTTAGATGGTTTGCCCTTCCTGGCCTCAGACGGCTGCTTCCTTTCCGCCACGATTGACGAATCGGACGGTGCGGCCGAAGGCATGTATGTTTTGGGCTTTGCCCCTGAACCGATCACTGTCGCCGGCGCCGATTGGATCAAGGCTTATCAACAAGTGGAATACCGCAATCCCGACACTTATAGTGTCAATGGCTACGCGGCGATGGAGGTGCTGGCTGAAGGGGTCAACAAAGCTGGCAGTCTCAATAGCTCTGAAGTGGCGCAAGCCATCCGTCAACTGAGCTTTGAATCACTCATCGGACAGATCGACTATGACGATAGCGGTGACCTAAAAGACCAGCGCTTGTTTGTCTTTCAGGTACAAAACGGGGAATTCAAGCAAATCACGCCTTGAACTTGGGCGTGATGACTTTGCATGTTAACGGGGGGAGCACTCCACTGAACGCGGGGTGTGGGTTCTCATGCTTGACAAAAAAACAGTCGTACACATGGAGGACGACCCAGACGTCGCCGAGATGGTTCAAGCGCTGTTCGAGGATCAACCCGTCAATTGGATTATCGTGACGACGGGAGCTGAGGGCTTGCAGGCGGCCCGTGAGATGCAACCGGACCTGGTGATCCTCGACCTGATGTTGCCCGATATGCATGGGCGTGACGTCTTTTTGCAGATGCAGGCCGATCCGCAGTTGAAAGACATTCCGGTGTGGGTGCTCAGTGTGATCTGGTGGAACGCCAACCGTTACCCTTGGTATGAACCAGCTATAGTCTCCTACACCTTCAAGCCCTTTGAACCCCACACGTTCCGGGAGCGCGTATTGCGCCTGCTTGAAATTCAGTAGGTCAACTGGACCTGTTCTCTACACCACTTCGATCTGTGAGCCTTGCTGTGTCTTGGTCACCTGGATGCGCGCGGGAAAAGCGTCTTTGAGTTCGTCAATGTGCGTGATGACCAGCAACCGGTCAAAGTCAGATTGAATGGCATTGATGGCCTCGACCAACCGCTCGCGTCCCTGGGCATCCTGGGTGCCAAAGCCTTCGTCGATCACTAGCGTGCGCAGACGTGCCCCGGCCCGCCGGGATAGCAACTGCGACAGGGCGATGCGGATGGCAAAGTTGATGCGAAAGGCCTCACCCCCACTGTAGAGTTCGTAGTTGCGGGTCCCCAGCTCGTCGCTGATCTGGATATCGAGCGTCTCAGCCACCCCGCCCGTCACCTTTTCTCGCTGCGTTTCAAAGCGTACGTGCATGCGCCCGTTGGTCATGCGCGTCAGTAGAGCGTTGGCCGTCTCTTCAATTTCGGGGATGGCGGCCTCGATGATCATCGCGGGTATGCCCTTTTTGCCAAAGGCGACGCGCAACTCGTCATAGATGGTCTGCTCTTCTGCCAGCCGGACCTGCTCCGACAGTCGCTCCTCACGTTGTTTTTTCAGCGCCTGACAGGCGTCGAGTCGCTGTTGAGCGGCCCCCAGGCGCATGCGTGCCGCTGACTCGCTCCGGCGCAGCTCGTCCACCTCGGCTTCGACTTGCTCGGCGTCGGCAAGTTGGACATTGAGTTGGGCGATCTGGGCCTGTAGCGTCGCCTGGGTCGTCTGATCGTCGGCCAGCTCTTTTTCCCAGTGGGTCTGGCGCTCCTGCAATCGAGCGACGGCCTCACGTGCCCGCTCAATCTCTTCCCGCGCCTGGCTCAATTCGGCGTAGCGCGACTCGAATGGGCCGGTCTCGGCCAATGTGGCCTGGGCCGCGCGATGTGCTTCGCTATCGTAGCCTAACTCGTCCAGTCTGGATTGGACGGCTCGCAACTCGCGGCGTGTGTCATGGGCATAGTCGTCCGTGTCCAGTTGGACCTGGACCAGCGTCAGGTCAGCCTGAACGTCGTCCAGTTGGTCCATTGCCTCTTGCGCATCGGCCAGGCGTTGGGCCAGCTCTGCCTCCCGTCGCTGGAGCGCCGGCAGCCGCTTCAATTCGCCGGCGACCTGATCCAGCCGGCGACGGACCTGAGTCAACTCGTCAGTGATGGCTTTGAGCCGCGCCTGGTTCTCACGCCAGTCGACGCGCATGGCCTTGCGCTCCGCTTCCAGGCGATTGATTAGCTCGATGCGATGAGCGTCGCTCAGTTCCTGTCCACACAGCGGGCAACGGGGTGGGCCTGTCTCTGCGTCTACGTCGATGGCGCTCAGTTGCTCCAGCCGCTCATTATATTCAGCGCCCTTGGCTTCCAGCGTGTTGTTGTTTGCCCGGCGCTCGCCGGCCTCCTCGCCCAGTGCCGCCAGTTGGACCTGCAGCGCGTCTCGCTCGGCCTCCCGTGCGGTCAAGGCTGCCAATTCGGCCTGAACTGCCTCCCGGTCAGCCGCTACCCTGGACCCGCTGGCACGCCGCTTGAGTTCGATCACCTGCTGGTCCAGGGCGCTGCGCCGGGCGACCAGTTCCGATCGGGCTTCGGCCAGGGCTGCTTCTAGCGTTGACCGTTCTTGAAGCAGTTCGGCCTGTTGGGTCAGCAGTGCGTTAAACGCGGCGTCGGTTTCGCGGGCTTGTGTCCAGCGCGTGTAACCGGTTTCAATCTCGTCGGCCTGGGCCAGGATCGCTTCAAAACCCTCGACGCGGGCCTGGGCCTGGGCCAACTCGGCGCCGACCGTCGCCAGCTCGCGCTCGCTCTGGGCCATGCGGCGCGTCAAATCGTCGAGCTGGCGCTGCCTGTGCGTCAAATCCTGGCGCGCCGCCTGCACGTCGCGCAGGCGGGCCTCGGCATCGCGCAAGGCATCGGTCACGCGCAGCGTCTCGGCCTGGGCAGCGCTCAGGTCGGCCTGGTACTTTTCCTCCTGGCTCAGTTCCCGGTCAATTTCCTCCAGCCGGGCGGCTACGATGGCTATCTGTTGCCCGGTTGCCTTTTGGCGCTCCTTGGCCCGTTCCTCGTATCGTTCCCACTGCTGCAACCCCAGGATATCGGACAGAATCTGTTTGCGTTCACCGGGCGTCTTGACCGTGAACGCGTCGGCCCGGCCCTGGAGCAAAAAGGCCGAGTTGACAAAAGTGTCGTAATCTAGTCGCAGCAGTGCGTTGATCTTGGTCTGGGTCTGGCGGATCGAAGGTTCGCTGATCGAGCGAAAGTCGCCGTCTTCACCGGCGACCTGTAGGTCGAGCACGCTACGGCCACGCTTGCCGGCCTTGCGCTGGCGCAAGACGCGGTAGCGGTTCTGCTCCAGCTCGAACGTGAACTCGACGCGCATCTCGCTTTGACCCAGGTGGATCAGCTCATCATCACGACGGGCGCGGGCTTTGCCCCACAAGGCCCAGGTCATGGCGTCGAGTAGACTGGATTTGCCCGCGCCGTTTTCCCCGGCCAGACAGGCGACGTGCAGCCCGCTAAAGTCGAGCGGGTCAGGCTGGCGGTAGCACAAAAAGTTTTCCAGTTCAAGTCTGATCGGAATCATGGCAGCTTTCCAGGTCGCTAGTTTTCGAATAGGGTCTCGGCATATTGGAGCAGCTTTTTTGCCCGTTCGGGCGCCGTGTCCCTGGACTCCAGATAACGTTCCAACAATTCCTTCGGCGTCAGCGATTCGGGCGCGGCGCCGCCCAGCCGTACGCGCTCCGGGCGCTCGGTCTCTTTGACAAAGGCGGCCAGGTAATTAGCCGGCGCCAGCGCCTTTTCAACCGTCCGGTCGTCCAGACGGGCCTCGTCTTCGGGCGTGGTTTGCACGATCAGCCGCACCACGGCGTCGTCGATGTCGTGGCGGGCGATGGCGTCGAGGACGGTCTGGGTGGGATCGTCGTCCTGACGCACGTCAGCGCGGATGGTGACAAAGGGCCGCGCCTTGACGCGGATGAACTCCCACGTCGTCGCGCCGCGCGCCAGCTCGACCCAGCAAAAGCCCTTGGGCTGGCCCTCTTCGCCAAAGTCAATCCGTTCCAGGCTCCCCGCATAGACCACCGGCGGCACGTCCGGCTCACCCTCGGTCAGGTTCTGGTGTTTGTGGATGTGCCCCAGGGCCACGTAATCGAGCGCCGGGTCGGCCAGGGCAGACTTGGGCACCACCACGTCCCGTCCCAGCATCACGCCGCGCTCAGAGCCCCACACCGCGCCGGAGACGCTAAAGTGCCCGCTGAGCACGGTGGGGATGTCGGGGTCAAACTCGGCCTTGAGCGCTTTGATGTTCTCGGTGACGACTTTTTGGAGCGCTTTGTCCAACTCGGTCATGTTCAATCCCCGGTACTCAGCGTGGCTCAGCAGCCGGCTGCGCACCGGGTAGGGGACGGTGATCACCTGGACTGGCCCGCGCTTGGTCTCGACCCGGTGCACCTCCTCGACCCGTCCCACGATCACGTTGGGCACTTGAAGGGTGTGGAAGATGTCAATGCTGCTGGCCTTTTGAGACATGGCCGGGATGTCGTGGTTGCCGACGAGCAACACCACCGGCACCCCAGCGTCGGTTAGCCGCTTGACGCGCCGGGCAAAGGCGCGCTGGTAGGTCGGGTTGGGGTCACGATGCTTAAAAGCGTCACCGGCAAAGACCACCAGGTCCACGTCGCGTGCCAGGCCGTAGTCAATCAGCTCATCAAAACGCTGCATAAAGTCCAACACCCGCCCACTGACCCCCGTTTTGGGGTCCAGACGGCCATAGTTCTCCATGCCGATGTGCAGGTCGGAAAAATGTAGCAGGTGAATTTTATCCATTTTGCTCTGCTTTTCCGTTCTACGAGGTCATGATTCTTGCTGGGTCGTATCGTCGCCGGCCTCGGATTCGAGCTGGGCGACGTAGCGGTCGATCGCATCCCGCAAGGGTTTCCAATCGGCTGGCTTGAGGTTAAACTTGGACTGCTGACTGATCGGCAGTTCGCCCGCATTGGCTACCTTGGTTTTGCCCTTGGCCACCCGTACGCGCCGTCGCCCGCTCTGCTCGACGATGCCCACGGCAAACATCCACCCGGCACCGGCGGGGATCAGTGTCCAGGTTTCCCACTTGGCCGTATACTGTTTAGCGTTTTCTTGGCTCATCGCTTAGCCTCCACATGTACTGGCAGAACCCTTGCCCGTCCCTCTCATCCCGCAGCAGTGCCTGGCTCCGTGCCGGGGTTGTTCTTGTGCCTATTGTTGCTCTTTCCACCACTGGCGCCAAAGGCCGGGCAGCTCGAAATTTCCTGCCTCCGTCCTATACGCTGTGCTAGAGTTCCAGGTCTTCCTCCCCCCGCAACAGCGCCCGGCCCCGCGCCAGCACCGCCTCCGGGTTCTCGTCCTCGCGCATCCCCATCGCGGCGTAAAAGTCGGTGTCGTAGGCGCGGGTCTTGACCACGACCGGCATTGGCACGGCGTGGCCCATGATCAGCGCCTGCTGGCGGGTGTCGAGCCGCGCCAGCACCTGGCGCAATTGCCCCGCCCCCGAGATGCCGGACAGCACCGCGCGGACGTCGGCTTCGTCGTCCAGCAGGCAGGTGACGCGGGTGCCGACCTGGCTCATCACTTCGGGGTCGATGCCGCTGGGTCGCTGGTCCACGATCAGCAGCGTCACGTTGTACTTGCGCAGCTCGCGGGCGAGGGTGCCACAGATGGTCTGGCGGGC
>CBFDAD010000004.1:0-16968 GCA_965602705.1 uncultured bacterium | reverse complement strand
GCTGTC
This sequence comes from uncultured bacterium, assembly GCA_965602705.1. Taxonomy (GTDB): domain Bacteria; phylum Chloroflexota; class Anaerolineae; order S140-20; family S140-20; genus CBFDAD01. Next base: position 16,962 of record CBFDAD010000004.1, on the reverse strand, counting down.
GCTATCGTTGGCTGTATGAGGATTTTCTCAAGCCGCGGGACGAGGTTATTCCCTTGCTGATGACCGAATTCGGCATGGGACCTTATGCCAGCACCGGCTTCCAACCGGCGGAATGGGTCGCGCAGATGGCGTGGTACGATGACCGCATGCGCGAGGATGATTACGTGCTGAGCTGCTGCCCTTTTACGCTAGGTCCGGGCACATGGCCACAATGGCAAATTTACGACTGGGAAGAAGCCCTGCCCGATTACGCCCAGTACATCATCAGCCTGAAAGACGGTTAAAAATGCGTTTCGTCAAGGGACACTGGCGCAATCTGCTGCGCATCGCGGTCAGCCTGGGGGCACTGACTTTCATCTTGACCACCATCGGTCTGGACCAAGTCGCCGACTTGATCCGCCATGCGGACCTGAGCCTCATGCTGGCGGCGTTTTTTCTCGTGATCGTTGGCATTATGGTCAGAGCAGTGCGCTGGATGGCGTTGCTGCGGGCGCTTGAGATCCAGGTGCCACTGCGCCGTTTGATCGAACTGTATTTTGTGGGTGCCTTCTTCAACGCCTTCTTGCCCAGTGGCTTTGGGGGCGACGTGGTGCGCGTGCTAGAGCTGACCCAAAACACCCCCACGGCGGCCGCTGTGGGTACCGTCATCGTGGATCGGATGACCGGTTTGCTGGTCCTGTTCGCCATGGCGCTGGCGGCAATTCCGTTTAGCCAGAGTCTGCTACCGGCGGGCACCGCTCTGGCCATCGGTCTCTTTGCTGCCGCAGGTCTGACAGCCGGGGGAGTCCTACTCCAGGGAGGACTCTTGCGTCGCTGGGGCCGCTGGTTGCCTGGTCCGTTGGCGCTGATCGGCGAGGGCGCGCTGGCCCGCGCCTATCGGGCCGTGACTGATTGCGGACCGCGCGCCATTGCCCAGGCGCTGGGAGTATCACTGGTCTTCAACTTACTTCTAGTCACCATCAACTACCTGGTCGCACGCGCCGTCGGCGTGGACATCGCCTACACTTACTTTCTGCTGTTTGTGCCCATTCTGTCGGTCACGCTGATCGTACCCATCTCCATTGGCGGGCTGGGTGTGCGCGAGGGGATGGCTGTGATCCTCTTTTCCCAGGCGGGCGTGGACGAGGCCGCCGCCTTTGCGGCCTCTTTGGGTGTTTATCTGGTGTCAACAGTGTTGGCCGGCATGCTGGGCGGCTTGGTCTATTTGGCGCAAGGAACGCTGGGTTTGCGAACCCGCGGAGCTCCTCCTGACCGACAACCGGCGAAAGACCAGCACACCAGCGCAATACAGGGACGCAAATAGCCGCGCTACCCAACCTGCTCATGGATCAAGATGAAATTGCCAGATTTTAGCAAAAGAAACGCTTGGCACTGGAACGGCGGGAGGGCCTCGTGGCTGGCTGCGGCGCTGGCGGCATTGGTCACCGGTATGCTTTATTGGCGGACCGTTCATCCTGGTGTGGGACCGTATCTAGACTCGGTCGAATACCAGATCACAGTGCAGGTTCTGGGCGTCTCACATCCACCGGGATACCCACTCTATACCCTGCTGGGCAAATTATTCGTCTCCTTGGTGCCAATCAGCAACCCGGCCTTTCGATTGAACTTGATGTCGGCCGTCTGCTCGATAGGAACGGTAGTGTTGGTGCAACGCCTGACCTACCGGCTGACGCTCAACGCACCCATCTCACTGTTGGGCGCGTTGACCCTGGGCGGCGCGGTCCGCTTTTGGTACCAGGCCACCTACACCGAACTCTATCCCCTCTATACGCTCCTCGTGGCGGCCACTTTTCTGTCACTGGTGATGTGGATGCAGACGCGGCGCATGGCGTTTTATTTCGCGAGTGCAGCGCTCTATGCTCTCTGCTTTGGCGTGAACGCACCGGCGATCGTGCTCCTGCCGGCCTGGCTGTGGGCGGTATTGACGACAGATCACCGCACGCTCACCCGCCCTCGGGGTTTTGCACTCACGGCCATGATCGTGCTCCTCGCGGCAGCCCAGTACCTTTACGTGCCACTGCGAGCCCTGGCGGCCCGCCCGGCCTTTTGCAACTACTGCCCCACAACCTGGAACGAGGTGCCAACGTTTCTCTCGGGACAGGAATGGTGGGGGATCAGCTTTGGCGTGCCAAGCAAGTATTGGCTCCAGCGTTGGGCTGACACTGGCTATCAGTTAGCTCTGCAGTTTTGGCCCATCGGGATAATGCTGGGCGCGGTCGGGCTGTGGAACCTGCTGCGCCGGGAGGCACGCCTGGCCGTAACTTTCATCTTGGGTCTGACCGGCGTGTGGTTCTTTGTCGTGACCTACGATGTGGTGGACTGGAGCGATTTCATGACCCCGATTTACGTGCTTTATGCGCCTCTAATCGCGCTGGGGTTAAAGGACGGGTGGTCGTGGCTGAGGGAACAACTGATCAGATGGGACGCCGGCTGGCGCCGCCTGGTGCGCCACACGGTCCTGGTTCTGGCCGTCGTGACGACGGTCGGGCTGCTCTTTGCCACCTACCACAACAACTACCCACTCGTCGACCAGAGCCAAAACACCACCTGGCACGCCTGGGCGCGCGACCTCCTACACCAGATGGAACCAGGTGCCTGGCTGCTCACACCTCCCACGCCCACCGACGGCTTTGCCCAGAGTTGGGCGCTGCGCTTTGTCTCCTGGTCGGAGCAGTTGGTCCCCGACATGCAGGTGGTGTACCTGCCAGGGTACGATCCACCGGGTCCGGCTCCGGGTTATCTGCGCTGGGAGGACGCCGCGCCGCAGCTATCCGATCATCCGGTCTATGTGATTGAACTCAACGACGACCGGCTTCGCGACTATGCACTTTTGCCCATTTTGCGCAGCGACGGCTGGACCATCGGCTACCGCATCGTGGGACAGCGCACGGCTGAGGGAGTGAGACCCTGGATCTCCGCGGAGCGTTGGGCCGAAATTGAAGGACAGTTGTTGATGCCGTAAAAGGCCGCAAGCTACGACTATGCTGGCCTGACCGCCTGCACCAACAAATCCCCACTCACACTGTTAAACTTTACCGGCGGCCCACCACCATTGATGGTCGCTCGCCACCTGCCACGGCCGCGACGGGTGAATTCGTGGGGCAAGTCACATCGTAGCCGGCCACTTATGGTAGAGCCGCGCGATTCTACCCCACGCCCTGAAGGGAGATAAAACGTCACATCGCCACTGACCGAATTAAAATCGTAATGACCCGCGTCGTCCACGGTGGTCTCTAGCGCCAAGTCACCGCTGACGGTGGTGGCTTTAAAACGCGCGAGTTGGGCGGTAGCCACCTGCACCGGACCGGATACAGTATCTATCTCAGCACGCCCGCGCCAACCATTCCCCTCCACTGTCGCGCTGACCGCGCTGACTTGAGTGCGGCCGTTAATCTCCCCAAGTCTGACCGCACCCTGCACTGCATTGACCTTTACCCTCCCGTCCACGCCGGTCACTTGCACTTCACCCTTGACCTGGTGGACCTCCACCCTACACTGGGCAGGTATCGAGATAGTATAATCCACCGCACACACCCGAGCACCGCGCAGCCGGTCCAACCATTTGTTGAGGATTGGGCCCTCGTCCCCATCCGCCCGATCAGGTGAGTAGCGGGTCTTGACCACGACGCGGTCCCCCTCTTGATGCATTTGCACTTGGGTGTGTTCCGGGTCGCCGCGCCCTTCCAGCCGTTTGACGGCCGTCACGCGTATATCGTCTCGTTCGTCGCCGCGCACAGTGACGCTGCCCCGTACGTTCGACACCCAAAGATGGGCAGACTCTCCCACGACGAACGTTTCCTCGATTCGTTCTACCGTTTTCATCCCGCCTCACTCGATAAAGATCTCAACCCGCTCGCCGTCTTCCTCATTGGTCACGTCCAAGACCTTGCCCTGAGCGCCACTGCGAATTTGCTCGACGAGGTCTTCAAAGTCGCTGTCATCCGTATGGGGGACGAAACGAGCGCCCATTTTTAGGCCGACGTCGACGAGGCCCATCGGGATGTTGACGTTAACCTTGTTCCTGCCCGTCACCATGTCGGTGACACGTACGCGAAACCAACGGGCTCTGGTACCGCCCGACACGGCACGCGACGCGGACTTTTTGCTGCCCAAGGCGCTCAACAGACTAGCACCCTCATCGGCGCTGATTTTTCCTTCTTCGATCATTTTGAGAATCTGCATACGCTCCTCTACTGTGGTCATAGCCTTGCCTCCTGTCAATAAATGGGACCTGGATTCACACAGGTTTAAAAAGACCGGCAAAACCCGTGTTCACCCACGAGCCTCGTTAACCAATGTAAATCTGAACGTGTTCCCCCTCGTCATCGTCGTGCACATCAACGACAAGGGGAGCGTCGTTGCCTTTGTCACCCCACCCGTCACGCAAAGAAAGGATGGCCTCATCCACGCCTGTCTCCCTGAGTTGTGGTACAAAGGGACGGGCTATCTTTAGCACCCAGGCCGTCAACGTCAACGGCAGAGGTAAACTCAAAAAAAACGACCTCTTGCCGCTGTGTTCATCAGTGATACGCAGATGGAGCCAACGCGCGGTACGCGACCAGACGCCCAGCGTCAAGATGGCCAGTCCGACAAAGAACGGTATCCATCCGCAAAAAAGCGACCAAAAGATAGCGGCCTGACCTGTAAGGCCCAAGGCCATCAGCGGTGCGCCCAAAGCCATCACGACAGCTCCGGCGATGGTCGGGTAGAGCCACAGACTGCCCACTTTTGGCAGGTCAGCAGGCGGTGTCTCCGGCGCATCTTCTTCCACCACGTCGCTCGCTCGATCAGCCCCTTTCAGAGCGTCTAACAACTGCATTGCTTCCTCAGCCGATATTTTCCCAGCCTGAAGCATCTCCAAGACCCGTGTCCGTTCGTCGCTCATTTCTACTCCTCTGATGACAAAGCTTGTTTCCTTATCCCCCGGGAGACGCTTCACTGGTCCTCCCCCGTTCCACAGCGCGAGCCATCGACGGGGCCTCGTAGCGCTCCAACCGCCGGCCCAGAACGACCAGCAAGCCTCCCAGGCTGCCTATTAATCGATAGACCTGGTGCGATATCCAACCCCGCTGATCCAGACCCGCCTGGCAGGATGCGCGGCGCGTCTCGGCAGCGCGAAGGCGATCCTCTATCTGTTCTCGTACCACACACTCGGCCTTATTGTCTGGGAAAAACATCTCATGCCCTCCTGATCCCGGCACAGTGCCGGATCCTCACTCCTGTGACCTCCCTCTTCCCCTCCTGCCCACCTTATCGCCAGGGTAGTAACAATCACTTTAGGTTAAGACGCATATGGACTAGAGCATAAATGGGCTCGAAACCGGTCCCGATCAAGGCTGCCTGCGTTGTTTCGTCGGACGCCGGATGTTCAATCTCTATCGACAGCGGTCTGTCATCAGTCAATTGCGTCAGGCCAAAGACGACCAGGTCCGTCGCTAATCCTTGATCCCGCGCCTCAGGCAAGATGAGCAAGCGCAGCCGATGCCAAGCATTGCGAGGATCGACCTCAACGCCGACCGCCGCTTGTGACGGTCCGACCTGTCTGTCCACCACCCACCATTGGCGACGACCTCCCTGCAAGTGGGCCACCAGGCGACTCCACGGCCCCGTCTGATATAAATCGCGGTTCAGCGCATCAGTCCAGAGCATATCGTAGGGCGTGAGCGTCCGAGCCAGTCGCAACAAGTCCGTCCCCTCAGACCAACGGGCTCGGCGCATCGCTCGCGTCGCCAACGTGCTCACCTCCCAAGTCACCGTTTTGTCCAGCGCCGCCTTACGCAGCCGAACGACTTCACCGACCTTATTAAAGCCCAGACTTTCATACAGTCGTTTGGCGGCCAGATTGTCGTCGCGCCCTTGGAGCACAACCCACTCAGCGCCGTGATGCGTGGCCAGGTCCACAGAGGCCTCCATCAAGGCCCGTCCAATCCCTCTCCCTTGCACGTCGGGATGGACGGCGACGTTGCTAATCAGCCAGCCATTTCTAAAAGGGTGTACCCGTCTCACCGAAGCGGTGCCAACTATCCGCCCGCCTTCGACCCACACAAAACCCGGCATCATGCCTTCGCCCGGTGGTGACAGGCTGTCCAGGAAGCCTATGAGAGGCGCTAGCAAAACTGGCAACCGCATGCTGTGCAACGCGCGTCGTGCTTCGGCGTCCAGGGCGTCGCCAAAGGCCATCTCGATCAAGGTTAGCACCTGCTGCCAGTCACGCGCCAGACTCAAGGGCCGCAGACCGTCGCTCGATGCCCGGCGGCGAATCGTATCAGCGACCACAGTTTACCCTTCCATCGCTTCCAGCAGTTGGGCCGCCTCGCTCGCCGTGATCTTGCCCTCTTGCACCATGCGCAAGACCCTCATGCGTTCCTCTTCAGTGATGGCAGCCGCCGCCGGTTGACCAGCGCTGGGGGCGCTCGGAGCTGAACGAGGCGCACTCATCCGCTGCCAACGCCGCTGCGCTCGCTCGGCCTTTAATCTGGCGCGCTCAGCCGCATGCTCAGCCCTGCGACGTACTTTTTCCGCTGCCTTTTCCGCCTTGCGTCGAATCGCATCGTGGTCAATGTGGCTCAATTTAGCGTCCAGTTGCGCGTTCATGAGCGCCATGTGCGCCTCGATGTTACGCTCAATATCCTCGGCCATGGATTCCAGTTCAAGGTCAAGATCATCGTCTATATGAAGATTGAAGACAAAACGTCCCGAGTCAGTCTTACCGCGGAGCGAGACGTCGCCATTTGCATTGATCTCCAAATTTGCCTCGCCCCCGCCTACACGTCCGCTCAACGTACCATCGCCCTCTTGAACTTCAGCCCAGTCTACTTTATGGTGAACGCCGCCACCGGCCTGCACTTGGATGCGGACGTTGGCTTGGTCCGGGAACTTGAGAGCGGCGTCGCCGCCAGCCGTAAGCTGGTAGTCACAACCAGGGCTAAAGTCAGTCGTAAGCGAGCAATCACCGCCCACTGTCACCCGCAGACCGCCTTCAAGATGGGTAGCGCGCAGGTCGCCGCCAATCTTATCGCTCGTGAGCATACCGTCTACGTCTCGCACCAACAGGTCGCCTGACACCTCATCCAACCGCAGATCTCCTCTCACCGAGCGCACGCGCACATCCCCAGCGGACGTGGTGATGGTCGTCGGCCCCACGTCTTTGAGCACGACATCCCCGCGCACCGCCTCAGCAGCAATGGGGCCATCCACCCGCCTTACCCGCAAGTCGCCCTGCACCGCCTGCAAAGTGACAGTCGTACCAGACGGACAGCCAATCTTGCAACGAGCACGAGCCTCAATCGTGAGACGTTCGCCCTCACGTGAGACCTCCAAGTCCTTCTCATCGCCATAGACCTTGATGGCGACTTCGCCTTCCCGCCCGCCACTGATCTCCAGACTGCTCTGACAGGCGATCGTCAAATGCGGCGTCTTTGATACTTCAAAGCGTTGTAACTTCATAATATATGCTCCTCTACTCGTTTGATCACTGGCCGCGCAACAGCTCAATGGCCTGTTCCGGAGAGATGCCGCCCTGGGCCAGTTCATCCAGCACTGCGCGTCGCTTTGTATCGTCCACCGGTGGTTCCTCCTCGCCGACCTCATACCCCAGAGCGCGGATCACGTCGTGCAAACGGCTGCGCACGGTGGGATAAGAGATCCCCAACTCTTGCTCAACGCGGGTGATTTTGCCCTCACAACGGATAAAGGTCTCTACAAAGCTGAGCTGTTCTGGCGTCAGTTGATAGAGTCTACCGAGTTCAAAATGGCCTTCCAAAGTCGTGTCACAGTTGCGGCAGTGCAACCGAGTTACGATCAGATCATCCTGGCAAATCGGACATTGTCCAACGACTGGGTACATCACTTTGCTCCTCAAGTTCTTGATTGATTGACAAAAGAATTATAATCCAAGAATTAAGCTTTGTCAAGGGGGTAGATTAATATTTACAAGTGGAAAATGAACATTATCAATACATCAATTGAATTTTGGGAGACTGTAGGGGAAACGCCTTACTCAAGCTACGCAGAAGCAGCAACAAGCGCGGTACGCCGTGCACCGCGTAGGGGTATTCCGCGGGTTCTTAAGCTCAGAAGACACGTATCATATTGCAGAAAGCTATGGAATATAGTAAAATAAGTGATTGCAATTAATGTCATCGGACCTGGTCTCAATCCCTTTTGCTAAAGGGAACAAATATGGTATGAAGACCAAGCTACTGCTACTTGCTGGCTGTGCGTTATTGCTAGGGTTTGCTCTAGTTATTCCCGCCTTTGCCCAACAAATAGAACCGGGCCCAGCTTGTGAGAACGCGGAATACTTTCCTGACACGCGGCACAACGTCTGCGATCAGTTCCTCAAGTTCTTTAATGAGCGCGGCGGTGCCGAGATTTTCGGTTATCCTTTGACGGAATGGTTCGTCGAAGACGGCCGGCTGGTGCAATACTTTCAACGCGTGCGCATGGAGCACCATCCGGAGAACCCCCTCGCGTATCAAGTCCAGCTCGGACTGCTGGGGGATTTCTTCGCGCCAGCGGACAAAAAGACCCCCATACCCCTGTCAGAAAAACCGCGATCAAACGATCGAGAGCGCCGTTACTTCCCTGAGACTGGACACACTGTGGGCTATAGCTTTCTCAAATTTTACGACGAAAAAGGCGGGCTGGACATCTTTGGCTACCCCCTTACCGAGTTCACAGTTGAAAATGGACGCTATGTGCAGTACTTTCAGCGGGCGCTGATGGAATGGCGGCCCAATCGGGGCAGCATCGCGCTGCATAACCTGGGAGAAATGTGGATTGATCTTCATCCAAATTTATATGAATACATCAAGCCTGCTCGCCCGTGGGCGCCAGGAACCGAGCCAGTCGCGGCTACTCTTAAAATCACTGCTCTGCAAGTAGCGGCTTCCGTCCGCAATGCTTTCACGAGCCGTGGCGATCGTCAGACCGTCTGGGTGTACGTCTATGATCAAAACGACGAACCGGTGGAAGGGGCAGCGGTTCAACTGGTAATTCATTACTCAACAGGTGATCGCGTCATTGAAGCGCGCGACATACCCCTCACTGACGAAAAGGGACATACTCAGAAAACCTTCGACCTGGGTGAGCCCGCACCTGGACGACTGGTTGTCATCGACGCGAACGTCACATACAATGATCTAACAACCCAGGCACAGACTTCATTCTTTCCCTGGTGGTAACTGCACTATGACAAACTGCCGCAGCGGCGCCACTGCGGCAGTTTTTTCATGCCTGGTGCAGTACTTGGTCTATTCTACTCCGATCACAGACTTAAGCCTGGCTACGAGCCACCTTCGTCCTTGAGGGTGCTCTCAGAAGGCACAGTATCTACCTGCTCGTCCTCCCAGCCAATGATCCAAACACACAAACCGGCCACCAATACCGTTGCCACCACCAGCGCCAACATCTGTGCCGGCAGTAGCCCCACCCCTTTGGCCGACCAAAGCAAAATCACAACCATACCAACAGCCAGCACAAACCAGGCTGTGAGCTGCGGATGGCGATCCACGAATGCCTTGAGAGTTTTCAAAATCCACCTCCTACGTCTACATGGGCCGCAAGACAAGGTCCTCGCGCAACTGTTTCAACATCACAAATCGCCCCCGCTCCGCGGCCTCTTCAATCGTCTGTCGCCAAACGCGGGGTAAACCTTCCCCTTCAGAACGTCTATAGCCACAAGTTTGGTAAAAGGCGACCACCCCAGATGCAGCGCGCAACGGCACAAAGATCATGCTGACTTCGCATTGAAGCTCTTGTGCTGCTTTTTCTATGCCCTCAATCAACATTCTGCCCGCTGAGGTGTACAACTCGGCGGGAAAGATCAAAAAGTCGTCGATCCGGGCAACCAGATTCTCCGCTCGCCAGCCAGCCAGCCCAACGATCTTACCGTCGGCGTCCCGAACCAACCATAGCCCTTTGGCGCCAAACCGCTCTTTCACGACCTGAGGAGCGACAGAAACGCGCCCGCCGGTGGCACTGGCGAGAAATCCAGTGATGGCTTGTGCGTCCGAGGTTTTGGCTCTACATACTTGAAATGTCCCTGTCGTGCCCATGGCTTCCTCCCATGTCAATCGCTTGCCAGGCCGCTTGCACTTGCCTGCGGGTCTCGTCCATATCACTAGATGTATCAATGACTCTGTCTGCCAGGCCGGTTTTCTGGGCCTGGGGCGGCTGAGTGTCTACGCGTAGTTCCGCCTCCTTCAAACTTGAGGAGCGTTCTGTCATCAAACGTTCAAGCTGTTGTTCTCTGCTGCAGATTGTCACCCACAAGGCCTGACACATGCGATGCATGCCCGCTTCAATCAGCTTGATCGCTTCTATCACGACCACCGGTGTCTGGGCTTGCGCCACACGGCGCCTGACCTCATCACCCACCGCCGGATGTACAATTTCCTCCAGACGCTGCAACGCCTCGGGCGCGCTGAACACGATGCGTCCTAAACGCCCGCGATCAATTTCACCATCGGGGCCAATCACTTCCCGACCAAAGGCAGCAACAACCCGCTCATGGACTTCACTGCCCTGTCGCATGACCTGGTGCGCGACTTTGTCTGCATCAATCACCGTCGCCCCGAGTTCTGCCAGCATCGCCGCCACCGTACTCTTGCCCGTGGCGATGTTGCCTGTCAAGCCAATCAGATAGCGCCCCTTCAGGCACTGCTCATGCAGAGAGCAAGTCACCCGGCAATCTCCACCCACTGGGCCATGCATCTCTGCAACTCGGCCTCGACCTGGCTATACTCGATGCCTAGCTCGCGCACTCGCTCCAACTGTTGCGCGCTACCTGCCCGCTCTAGCGCCTCGGTCAGGGCAGCCAGACGGGCTTCTAAGCCCTGGACAGTTACCTCTAGCTCCTGAATCTCACGAGCACGCCGTGCCGCCTCCCGCTGAGCCACTTTGGCCGCCTCCCGCTCGGCAGCGCCAGGTGCTTTCTCCTGCGAGGTCGCTACCCGCTGCGACTCTCGTCGCTCTGCCAACCAGGCACGATACTCGCCGTATCCCTCCTTAAAAGTGTACAATCCCCCATCAGCGATGGCCCACACCGTCGCTGCCAATCCCTGGATCAAATAACGGTCGTGACTCACCAGCAGAATCGTCCCCTCAAACTCGACCAACGCCCGTTGCAGCACTTCTTGCGAGGGAATATCCAGGTGATTGGTAGGCTCATCCAGCAACAACACATTCGCCCCCTGTAGCGTCAACCGGGCCAAGGCCAGCCGGCTCTGCTCCCCCCCACTCAGGTCACCAACGCGTTTGAACGCGTCATCACCAGAAAAGAGATAGCGTCCCAGCGTGCTACGCGCCTGGCTGATAGGCATATCCCTGGCGTCGAGGAGTGAGTCGAGAACAGTGTGGCTGTGATTCAAATCCATGCGCGCCTGGGCAAAGTAACTCAAACGCACACTGGCGCCAACGCGCAGCCGTCCCCACAGCGGCTTTAGTTCCCCCGTCACGGTACGCAGGAAAGTGGTCTTGCCAGAGCCGTTCGGGCCAATCAGCGCCACCCGTTGTCGACGGCGCAACTCGATCTCGTCACAGGTGAAAAGAGGCGATTGACGTTCATAGCCGACCGCCAATTCGTACAACCCCAGCACCAAGTCGCCGCTACGGCCACTCGATCTCAAGTCCAAACCAACCCGTCTTCGATGGTGGGGGCGCTCAACCCGTTCCAGCCGCGCTAGACGCTTGCGTCGGCCCTGGGCCTCTTTGGTGCGCTGTCCGGCGATGTTGCGCCGGATGAAATCCTCCTCTTTAGCAATAAAGCGCTGCTGTCGTGCGTATTCCACCTCACGGCGCGCCGTGCGCTCGGCGCGGAGCGCCACATACTGACTATAATTGCCTTTGTAGCTCTCCAGTCGCGCCCAGTCCAATTCCCATACCCGATCCACCACCTTGTCAAGAAAAGCGCGATCATGGGCAACTGCTACCACGGCACCAGGCCAATCTTTCAAGTAACCTTCCAACCACTCAACGGCTTCGATGTCCAGATGATTGGTTGGCTCATCGAGGAGCAAAAGACTAGGTTTCTGCAATAGCAACCGCGCCAGGAGCGCCCGGGTCTTTTGACCACCGCTGAGTTGGGCCAAAGGTCGATCATAGTCTGTCTCGTCAAAGCCCAAACCCGTCAGCACTTTGTCGATTTCCAGCTCAAAAGTATACCCACCGGCTAGCTCAAAGGCCTCCAAAGCCTGTCCGTACTGCGCTATGATGCCGTCCTTCTGCGCCGTCGGATCAGCCATCAATGCTTCCATTTGGCGAAGTTCGACGGCCTGTCCCAACAAATGCTCAAAGACCCTCAACATCTCTGCCCACAGGGTCCCATCGTCGGGCAGATTGGGGATCTGGGGCAAATAGCCAATGGTCAGGCCGCGTGCCCAGTGAATCTGTCCCGAGCTCGGTCGATCGAGACGAGCCATTACCCGCAGCAGGCTGGTCTTTCCACTGCCGTTCGGGCCGACCAGGGCGATCTTTGCGCCTGCTGGGATGTCGAGATTGATATCGCTGAATATGTCGTGTGCGCCGTAAGAGACACCGAGTTTACTGGCACTTACGATAGACATTTCTAAACTCCTAACGGGGGATGATTATACCATGATTTCGGGCTAGCACCCACTGGCTTGAGTTGAAGATTAGGCGGCCACAGAGTGGTAAATTGAAAGAGGGGATGATATAATGGCGGCCATGACGATCAAGCAGCGAAAACAGAGCCCGGCAGATCACCCGTCTGATCGATGGCTGTGGCCTATAGTCGTGCTTTTGGTCATAGGGGGATGGGGGCAGGTTCTGTGGATATGGAACAACATCCACCCCAAGGGACTCGCTCCTCTGTGGCTATTGCTGTGGGTTGGCATTGGAGTCAGCAGCGTTGCAGTGCCCATCCACTGGCTCGGTCGCAGGTGGCGGCCAATAGCCTGGGGGGCGATAGCAGCGTGGTTCGCTGTCCCTTCAATCAATGGTCTGGCCAGCGATTTTGGCCACACCGCACAAACCGGTCACGAATGGTTGTACAACATCTCGCCGTTATTGTTACTGCTGTTATTGGGTGTCGGTCTGAGTGGTATGATGACGACGGTGTCCGGTTTCCTGGGATCGCGATGGCCTGACCTGGCGCCCAACGTCCGCACGCTGCGCCAGAGTGTCTGGGCCGGTCTCTTTTCTGTGATCTGCGGTTGGCTGCTGATCAATCGGGCCTTCAGTCCGATCCCCGTGGCCCTGCTGGCCAGCGCCTTGGTCTTGATTGAGTCCTTCCTCGCAACGCGCGAGTCACCTCGCGAACGCAGACACTGAGCAACAGCTTCCCGAACCTGCCCTCACCGTGGCTCTTCCAAAGACAACCCTGGTACTTGCAGTGACAAGTTGTAGACGTCCTCGCCTTCCCTGAATAGTGCCGCGTCGCCGTGCTGGCGCAAGTTGTTCCATACGAGAGCGATCCGCGGTCCCTCAATCCAGCGCCCGTCTGTAACCAGTTCGGACAACGTCAAGTCAGCGTCGGCTGACCAGGGTATGGCGTCTGTGGTGTCAATTGCATCATCACGCAGCCAGGCTCGGAGCAAACCTCGCTGCGGCACCAACTGCAGCGCGTCAGCTACCTCCAGGGGCACTCGCTCGTAGATGCGCCAAAAGCCGGCGGGCGCGGCGTCAAAATATTGGCTCACCGTCTTGGAGCGATCGGTCATATTCACGGTGATGTGGCTTGAAAGCAAGTCGGCCGGTGGATTGGCTGGCTCGTAATGGTCCTCCCAGCCAAAAAAACCCTCTTCGACAGTAAAGCGCAGCAGATTGGCGAGAGCCTTTTCCGTCAGGTACCCCTCCCACACAACGCTGCTCCCATCATCCTTGAATTCGACCCACACGATCCGTCCATCGCCCCAGACCCGGGCATCAGGAATGTGGTTCAGGGCAACCGCGTGCGGAAGCCCCCCTCCCCGCGTATCCGCCTCGAGGATCAACGCGCCGGGGTCATGGTTCCACTCGACCACAATAGGTGCGACGTCGAGTCGACAGGCTGCCAGACAGAGCATACAAACTAGCAGCGACACCTTGCGCATCACGCGTCACGTCTCATCGTCACCAAACGCACACCGACCCGGTGGATTTGGCGGAAATTTCCTCCCTGACCGACCGTCCACAGCACCGCATCTACGTCTTCTACCACAGAACCAGAAAGGATGTGGACGCCGCGGTCGAAGAGGATAGGGGACAAGGGAGTGGTAGGACCGAGCAACAAGACCAGCGCATCGGACCGACACAGCCCCATCAGCTCGTCAAAGGTACGGTTTAGCAAGGTCATACTTGTCAGAGCCACGATATCGGCCTGGGGAATGACCTCTGGGGCAGAGACAGCCGGCAGGTCATCGCCCTGAGGACGCAGTTCCAACACCGACAGGTGCTCCAGTCGTTCGCGCAGGCTCGGGATAAATGGAAAATGTCCCACCAGTGCGACACGTTTACCTGCCCCGCGCTTTGCGATGACCTCTCCCGCGTTGAGGTCAACCCAGCTTTCCTCCTGCAGCGGCAACAGCGCGTTGACGGTGGCCATACCCACGCTGACCTCGGGAGGGCTATCGGAGCGGATCAGTTCGGCCAGTGCCCGAGCGCCTCGCTGGTGCAGGCGACCAGCCTCAGGCACCGCCGGCCCCGCGCCGTGATGGTGATCTTCCACCGGACTCAACGAGGAGGCCAGCCCACAACGTCGGCGACCTTCGATCTCAACGACCACCGCCGTCCAATGCGTGCCGATGAGGACTGTATGCACTGGCGCGTCGGGCAGAACAGCCAATAAATCATCAAACAAGGGATTGTTCAATTAGTCTAACCTCTCTCTCGTTACTACTCAGCCTGCTCGGCTTGGCGCCGCACAGCTTTGTCGCCAGATAAAAGTCCGTCGGAGGATGGCAAAGGCCGGGAAGCATATCCCGGCCTCTGCACCTACTCGCTCCGCGGCTGCCACGGCGTCCCCAGCTTTGTGGGGGCGTGGCACTGCCAGTTGCCTAGTGCGGCTCCCACCATACGTAGATCAACGCGTCCCCCCCCTCTTCATAATATTCAACTTTGATACGGTGGTTGCCGCTCGCGACCCAGTGCTCGCCACAGAAAACCGTCCCATTGTTCGGGTGCCATTCGTCCAACACCCGATGCTCATCCACCCAGATGCGCACCCCATCGTCACTCATAGCGCAGAAACGATAGGTATCGGTGTTGAAATGAGCCGTCGTCTCCCAGCGGGCCGAGAAGAAATCCGCGTTGACTCCAGACATAGGACTGCCGGTACCCCATTCAAAACCGATCCAGGGATCATAACGCGTGGCAGCGGGTGGTTCCTGCAACTCCATATTGTTATAGAAACGGCCGTGCCAGCCCCCGGTAGGGGCGGGTGGCGTCACTGGCGTAGGCGTAGGAGCCGGCGCTGGTTCCGCCAGCTTTCTGGACCAAAAATACACACGGGCAACCTGAATTCGATCATAGTACTCCACCTGAATGGTATGATCACCGGCCGCCAGGTCTCGATCTGCAGTGTAGAGGCGCAATCCACCGTCCCGCCAGCCGTCGATGACACGCGTCCCGTCCACATAGACGCGCACGCCGTCATCCACCCTGGCGTAGAAGCGATAGGTACCTCCAGTAAAGTTAAACGTCCCAGTCCAACGCACCGAGAACGAGTTCGTGGGCATTCCACCAGCCGGTGGTCCCCAACCCCAGTCAAAATAGATGCTCTCGTCCTGGCGTGTGGTATAGGCCGGTCCAGTCAGTGTGACGTTGTCAAAATACTCGCCCACCCACGGGCCAAGCCACGCGACAGGCCAGGATGGCTGCGGCGGTGGGGGGGGAGAGGGCGGTGCAGCTCGCGGGATGATTAGGCGCTGTCCCACATAGATGTGATTGAGATTGGTGATACCATTTGCGCGGGCGATGGTCCATGCATTCACCCCGTAGCGCAGCGCGATACCCAGCAGCGTCTCACCCCGTTTCACCACGTGGACAATGCCGCCAGAGCGTTGGGCTGGGATAAGAAGCCGTTGCCCAACGTAGACCAGGTTGGGATTGGTAATGCCATTAAAGCGAGCGAGGGTCCACATATTCACTCCATAGCGGCGTGCAATGCTGGACAACGTCTCGCCGCGGCGGACGATGTGGACGATGCTACTCTCACTTGGTGCTGCCGATGCTACCGCGACGCTGCACAAAAGCACCAGCACGGTTACCACCAGCACAATAGAGGGCCACCTGTTGCGCATCTTGCGCCTCCTTTCAGTTGTCCCTAACGCACGCCAAGCGAGCCAGGTTGAACACACTGCGTTAGTTCAAACCTACTACTGACTTCAAAGGTCCGTGAAAGAAATATACACCGATTACTCGTTTGTTGTCAAGTCAGTGCTATGAAACAAAAGCTGACCATCAAGTGCGCGTCACGGTTCCTTAACCGACAATATACTCTCCTCCGTCCACAGGAATGACGGCTCCGGTGATCCATGTCATTCTGGGATCGGCCAGTGCCACCAGCGCAGCCGCAATATCCTCCACTTTGGTCATACGGCCGCTAGGATTGCGCTTCAGTGCCTCTTCAATCATCATCTCGTGACCAGGTATCGCACGCAGCGCCGGGGTGTCGGTCACGCCCCCCATCAGCGCGTTGACCAGGACCCCTTGGGGCGCCAACTCTAGCGCCAACTGACGGGTATGACTCTCAAGCGCCGCCTTGGCCGCCGACACCGCGCCATAATGCGGCACCACCCGGCTGGAACCGCCGCTGGTCATTGAAAAGATCCGGCTACCACGCTTCAACAGACCACGGCGGGCCAGATCCTGCGCCCAGTAAACCAGGCTATGCGCCATCACGCGCAAGGTCATATCCATCTGCGCCTCGCTGCATGCCTGGTCGGGCTCGTCGGCGACAAAGGGCAGCAGTGTCCCAAAAGCCAACGAATGCAACATCAAGTGAATGCCGTCGGCGGGGTC
>CBFDAD010000003.1:0-17104 GCA_965602705.1 uncultured bacterium | reverse complement strand
AGGCGAGCGTCCTCCAATCCCTGCTCAATACGCTTCCGCCGTTTCTCGAGCATGTCCAAAACCGGTTTGTAGGCAAAGCGACGCAGCAGCAACGCTAACACCAAAAAGTTGAGGATTTGAGCCAGTAGAAAAACGGGGTTAATGCCCAATTGCTCCAAGATCGGCCTCCTGGAAAAATGACGCGTAGATTGATGACACCAGCCTGCCTCTAAACGAACTTGATCAACAGCGCCACCACCAACGCATAGATGGCGACCGCTTCGGCAAAAGCAATCGCCAGGATCATATTGGTCTGAATGATGCCAGCCGCATCTGGGTTCCGAGCAATCCCCTGCATAGCCCCCATGCCCAACAGTCCAATACCCAGACCGGGACCCAGCGCCCCCAATCCAATAGCCAGAGCTGCAGCCAATTGCCTAACCGCTTCCGTATCCATGCTAACTTCCTCCCACGCTGAATTTTTTTTACCTATCCGTGCTCATCCCCATGGTGAGCCATAGCGGTGGCCATGAAAACAAAGGTTAACATCATAAAAACCAATGCCTGGACCGCACCGACGAAAAGTTCCAGCCCCCAAAAGATGAGGACGCCAAAGAACACAAAGGGGATCAGAAAACTCATCACGAATAGCAGGACCTGACCTGCAAAAATGTTGCCAAAAAGACGAAACGAAAATGAGATGACCCTGGCAAACTCACCGATGGTCTCCAAAGCGCCGACAAAGAGGTCGATAAACCCCATTGGGCTGCCCTGGTTTAGACGTTTGACTGGGATGAAGCGGCTACTCAGATAGTTCCAAAGGCCCAGTTCGCGCACGCCGTAGAATTGAACCAATGCCACCGCGACCAACGCCAGGGCCAGCGTCGTGTTAAGGTCGGTGTTGGCGGCGCGCAACAACGGGCGCAGCACATAACCAGGGACGCTTTGCCCCGCCTCACCCTCAGACCCGTGTTCCTCTAGCGGCCCAACCAACGCCGGGATGCCCAGGAAGGTTCCTTTCGCGTAACCGGTCCCCCCCTCGTCGGCCTGTTCAATGAAACCAACGCTGTCAAAACCAGGGAGCAATTCCATCCAATTGGCAATCAAAACAAAGATGAAAATGGTCGCACCCACCCAGAAAACTCGGCGCGCTTTGCCTCCCAGGATTTTCTCGGCCATTCCGTACAACCACTCGATCCACGTCTCGAGCAGATTCTGCCAGCGACTATGCGGCACCAGGTCATCCGGGTTGCGTCGCAACCGGCGCAGCCCCAACCCAAACAGCGCCAAGATCAGCATATCAGCCAGCAGGGTCGCGATGAAGGTATTGGTGATCCCCCCCAAACCAGGGACCTTTTCGGCAGGCAGCAAGATGGTTGGGAGTGAAGGCTTGACCAGACTATCCAGAGCCGTGCTGATACCCGCGCTGTTCAAAAAACCAGAGCTAACAGCGCACAACAAAGCCGGCGCCAGAATCACCAATAGCAGAATCACACAACCTTTTCGGGACACAGGGATCACCCTTCCTCAGATGATTTATCCTTGCCAGAAGACGAGTCCTCAGATGCCTTGGGCGGCGGAGCCAAGCGCGCTGCGGTGGAAAGCGCCACTCGCACCGAAATGAACAGGCTCACTGGCACACTCGTTAGCAGCAACACAATAGTAAATAACGGCCGGGTGTCCGCCAGCTTGTCCAACCACAATCCCGCCAGCAATGCCCCAACGACGATGACGATGACCAGGCACCCGATCTGTGAAACCATGCTGGCCACTGCCGGACCGTTCACCATTGGTTGATGGTCATTCCCAGAACTCATAATTCACCATTTTTTAGAAGAACGTCTCCTATCCCGATTGGTCCAATCACACCCAGGCGCGGCGCAAGTGCCTGGGAACACGACCCGTGCACAACAGAACCCCGCGGGCAAGAACACCGGGACTTATTCGCTCTCGTGCGGCTTGCAGCGAGCTACAGGCAGCGTTTGATCGATGTTCGGATTATTGTACAGAATAATGACGGCATTACCCGCGAGCCAGGGGGGCTCGCCGTCGCTCCTCCCGGCAACGGCGCGTATTCTACCACAGGTTTTGGGGAAATACAATCACGCGCGATCTGAAAACCGGGGCCTCCCAGCCCCTCAGCGCCATCCAGTCTGTGCTGCCGACTACCCCACTGGCTCGCTTTGTGTTAGAATTGCTCTACATTCTTATCAAAGGAACCGACGACTGACCGTGCCACCCTTAGAGCCCATCACACCGGCCACAGCGCCCTGGAACACCTTTGTCGCCGCGCACCCCCGGGCCCATCTCTTGCAGACCTCTCCGTGGGGGGAGCTCAAAGGCCGCTTTGGCTGGTTGGCTGAGCGCATCGCGCTTCTCAGCCCGGACCAAGCCCTCGTCGCCGGCGCGCAGATCCTATACCGTCACCTGCCCTTCGGTCTCGGCACGCTGGCCTATGTGCCGCGAGGTCCACTGGTGGATTGGCAGGACGACGCACAGACCACACAACTGATCACCGCTCTTGACCGAGTCGTGCGCGCCCGTGGTGCTGTCGCTCTCATCATCGAGCCCGACTTGCCCGACGCTCCCGAGTACGCCAGCCGTGTAAACCGGGCTGGTTTTGTCCCCGGCGCAACCGCGATCCAACCCCGCCGCACGCTGCTGGTCAACCTCGCGCCTGACGAGAAAGACATCCTGGCGACCATGAAGAGCAAGACCCGCTACAACATCCGTCTGGCCGCGCGCAAGGGAGTGACCGTGCGCCAGGGAGGCGCCGCCGACGTCGAGACCTTCAACCAACTGATGTCCGTCACCGGTACCCGTAATAGCTTTGGCGTCCACAGTGCGGCCTATTATCGCGCCGCTTTTGAGCTCTTTGCGCCCCACGACCAGGTCGCCTTGTTCCTGGCCG
Organism: uncultured bacterium; assembly: GCA_965602705.1. Taxonomy (GTDB): domain Bacteria; phylum Chloroflexota; class Anaerolineae; order S140-20; family S140-20; genus CBFDAD01. The sequence goes on along the minus strand of CBFDAD010000003.1, from coordinate 14,214 downwards.
AGTACCGGGGCGAGCCGTTGGCGGGGTTGATGGCCTTCGCCCTGGGTCGGACTGCCTGGTACTTTTACGGTGCGTCGTCTGACACCCATCGCAATCTGATGGCCCCCTATGCCATCCAGTGGGCAGCGATGCATTGGGCCAAGGCCAGAGGCTGCACGACTTATGACCTTTGGGGCGTGCCCGACGAAGACGAGGAGACGCTGGAAACACAGTTCACCGAGCGGCGCGAGGGCCTGTGGGGCGTCTACCGTTTCAAACGCGGTTTCGGGGGCCGGCTGACCCGCACTATCGGCGCGTGGGATCGTGTCTACCGTCCGCTGCGCCATCGCCTTTATTGCTGGGCGCTGCGCTGGCGTTGAACAGGCCCCACTCCCGGCATAAACGAGATGTGCGCCGATGTATGGCATTGGCAATCCACTAACCCGAATGGCTATACATAAACGTGCGGTAGATTGAAGACTATTGTTAGAAAGCCGGAGAGGAAGGCTATCATCTTTTCAGATGGTAGAAGGCCTCCGCAACAGACGGTAGGAAGCAATAGAAACAGGGCTCTCGTCGAACGAGAGCCCTGTTTCTCTGGCGGAGGGGGTGGGATTCGAACCCACGGTGGCCTAAAAGGCCACAACGGTTTTCGAGACCGCCCCGATCGTCCACTCCGGCACCCCTCCCAGGACGGCTTGCACCTGCACCAGATTATAACACGCCTGAAGCAAAGGGACAAGAGCACCAGTTGACACAGCGCTCACGTCGGGTATAATCGAGCCGGCGTCAGCCCTCATATCCTGACGCTCCGCCCGGAGTCCCAGCTATGAGCGATCGACCACAGACCATATCACAGCCAACTGCTTTACGCCCCAGCGAGTGGATCATTGCTGGGTTATCGGTGCTGGTCGTGTTGTTCTTTCTGCTATCGCCGCACAACTTTGCGCTGGGCAAGCTGGACGCGGTGGCTTATGCAGTCTGCCATCGCATCCCCGAACACAGCTTCTTCTTCGGCGATCAGCAGTTTCCCCTTTGCGCCCGCTGCACGGGGACCTTCACGGGCGTCTTGTTGACCCTGACCACGCTGACGCTGATTGGTCGGACCCGCGCCAGCCGCCTGCCGCCCCCGCGCGTCTTGCTCATACTGGTGGGATTCTTTGGGCTGTGGGCCTTTGATGGGACCAATTCCTTTTTGACGCTCTCCCCTGGCGCACCCCACCTCTATGAGCCGCAGAACTGGCTACGCTTGACGACCGGTATGTTGAATGGGCTGGCGATCGGCACCCTGGTTTTTTCTATCTTTAACTTTTCTCTTTGGCAAGACCCGCGCCCCCAGCCAGTGATCCGGGGGTTAGGCGAGCTGGGGGGTCTGGTCGCACTAGCTGCACTGCTGACGGGCCTGATATTGACCAGGAATGAGCGTTTGTTCTATCCGTCGGCGCTGATCAGCACTTTAGGCATAGTAGTCGAGCTGACCAGCATCAACACTGTCATCGTGCTGATTGCTTCGCGGCGCGAGAACAGCGCCCGCCGCTGGCGTGACGCGGCCTGGCCCTTGTTAGTCGCGCTAGCTCTTAGTCTGACGATTGTGATGGGGATTGGTGCTGGCCGCGCCGCGTTGACCGACGCGCTGAACCTGCCCCTTTAAAAGCCTTTCATTTATTTCAAAGGAGGAAACTCAAATGGACTTTGGCAACGCATTCGTGTATATGTTCTCTAGCAAAGAGTGGATCAAAAAGATGGTGTTGGGCACCGCCATGGCTCTGGTTCCCATCTTGGGACAATTTGTGCTGATCGGTTGGACGCTTGACGTGTTGCGTAACCTCAAGCAAAAAGAAGCGGATCCCTTGCCCGAATGGACAGGAGATGACTTTGCCCGCTGGTTGGGGCGCGGTCTGGGGTTAAGCGTCACCGTCGTCACGTTCCTGCTTCCGGTCATCGTCGTCGCCGTCATTCTATGGGGATGTGGTGTGATAGGCCTGGCGGTCCTGGGTAGGGATGGTGAAACGCTAGGCGGCGCCTTTAGCCTTTGCATGGCTTGTATTTCTCTCATCCTATACTTTATCCTCGGCCTGGGCGCGCTGGTCGTCTTTGTGCGTTATGCCAGCACCGACCAGATCGATGTAGGCCTGGAGTATGTCAAGAACTTTCAACTCGTCGCTGCCAACATCGCACCGCTGCTGATTATTGTGGTCTTGGTACTCATTATGTTTCTGATTGGCGCTATCGTTGGCGTTCTGACACTTGGTGTTCTTTTCTTGGTCTTGCCAGTCTACTCGTATCTAGTCCTGGCATACTTTGGTGCCCAACTGTCCGAGCAGCCTGGCTTTGCCGAATAAGGCCAATATATACGAAAGGAGGAGGCAATGGATTTCGCAAAAGCTTTCGGATTTGTCTTTGAGGACCCGGATTGGGTCAGAAAAATCATCATCGGGGGTATCGTCAGTATCATCCCCCTCGTCGGGCAGTTCTTAGTGCTGGGTTATATGATCAGCGTTGGTCGCAACGTAATCCGCGGTAACCCGCAACCGCTTCCCGATTGGGGTGATTTTGGACAAATGCTTGTGGACGGACTGTATGCGTTCGTGATCAGCTTTGTCTATACTCTACCAATTCTCATCGTGTTATGTCTCGTCCTCCTACCGGCGCTGGCCATTGGAGGCGACTTTGGCGATGGTGGCAATGTGAGCGTCGTTGGTATCCTCGGCATTGTGTGCTTCTCTTGCTTCACCATGATCTATGGCGTGCTTGTGGGATGGTTTTTCCTGCCTGCAGCGATGGCACGTTACGCTGACACCGGTGAAGCAATGGCTGCTCTGCGCTTTGATGAGATCCTGTCCATCACTCGCGCCAACCCCATCGTCTTTCTAATGGCGCTGCTGATGTCCATGGTCGCCAGCTTTATCGCCGGTTTTGGTGTGATCGCCTGTTTCGTCGGCGTCTTGTTCACCCAGTTCTACGCCCAGTGTGTGACGGGCCACGCCTACGGCCAGGCCTATCTCGTAGCCAAAGACAAAATGCGATAATTTCAGCGCACGTGATTACTGCGCGGTTTGCCGCCGCACGGCAAGTGCATAATTGTGATACGGCGTGATATAGAGCCGTTCCCTGGTGCCCGGCTCGTGGTCAATGCCGCCACGAGTTCTTTGAGGGCCAGGAACGGCTCTGCCATCACCTATCCTGTTCGTACTCGGCGATTTATCGCCGGAATGGCGCGCCGAAGCGCGTACCGCGAACCCAAACCACCTACTTGCGCCCCAAGAGACGAAAAAGATTGAGCAGCAAGGTCAGCAACAAGCTGAGCAGCAGCGACGTCGCTAGCGGGACGAAGCAGGAAAAATTCTCTCGTTCAATCCGTATATCACCCGGCAACCGGCCCAGGAAGGGGATGCGCCCAGCAAGCCACAATAGACCGCCGAGCACGACCAGCATCAGGCCCATCAAGACCAGCCACTTGCCCACTTCACTAAACATCATCTTGAACTCAATAGCGCTACGTGCAGATCACCCCATCCCGGTCTTGTGAATCGGCAGTCGACACCGAAATCTAGCAATCTTTACACAATCGCCGGCTCTTGGTAAACGCCAAACACGTCGCGGAACACGTCGGTGATCTCTTGGAGCGTCGCGTAGGCGCGAACGGCCTCCAGGATAGGGGGCATCAGATTACCTGTCCCCCGTGCCGTCTTGCGCAGCGCCGCTAGTGTCGCCCCCACCTTTTCATTGTCCCGCCGCTCACGCAGCCGACGCAAGCGATCGATCTGCCGTCGTTCGCCCTCAGGGTTCATCGCGAGGATGGGAATGGTCAGCGGTTCATTCTCAACATATTCATTGACGCCGACGATGACCCTGTCACCCGCATCAAACTCACACTGGTAGCGATAGGCCGCCTCGGCGATCTCACGCTGGAAAAAACCGGTCCTGATCGCCGGCAGCACCCCGCCCAGATGCTCGATCTGCCGGAAGTAGTCATAAACTTGGGCCTCAATGCGATTGGTCATCGCCTCGACGAAAAAGCTGCCGCCCAGGGGATCAACGGTATTAGTGACCCCGCTCTCATGGGCGATGATCTGTTGCGTACGCAGGGCGATCTTGACAGCGTGCTCGCTGGGCAGCGCCAGGGCCTCGTCGAGCGAGTTAGTGTGCAAGCTCTGAGTACCACCCAACACCGCTGCCAGGGCTTGCAGCGCCACGCGCACGGTGTTGATTTCGGGTTGCTGTGCGCTCAGCGAACAACCCGCCGTCTGGGTGTGGAAACGCAGCAGCCAGGCACGAGGATCCTTGGCGCCAAAGGTCTCCCGCATTTCCCGGGCCCAGATACGCCGGGCCGCGCGGTACTTGGCAATCTCTTCGAAAAAGTCGTTGTGGGCGTTAAAGAAAAAGCTCAAACGCGGGCAAAAGTCATCCACGTCCAGGCCACGCTCGACTGCCCAACGCACGTACTCTAACCCATCGACCAGGGTAAAGGCCAGTTCTTGGGCCGCCGTGCTGCCCGCTTCGCGGATGTGGTAGCCACTGATGCTGATAGTATTCCAACGGGGCAGATGTTGCGTGCCGAACTCGATGGTATCCACCACCAGGCGCATGCTAGGCTCTGGCGGAAAGATGAACTCCTTCTGAGCGATGTACTCTTTGAGGATATCGTTCTGTATCGTGCCGCCCAGCTTTGCCATTGGCACGCCCTGTTTTTCGGCGGCGGCGACGTACATAGCCCAGATGACGGCGGCCGGACTATTGATGGTCATGCTGGTAGTGACCTGATCCAGGGGGATACCATCAAAGAGAAGCTCCATATCGTCCAGGCTTGAGACAGCCACACCACACTTGCCAAACTCACCGGCTGCTTCTGGGGCGTCGGTGTCATAGCCATACAGAGTCGGCAAGTCAAAGGCCACCGACAGGCCGGTCTGCCCGTGTTCCAGCAAATATTTAAAGCGCGCGTTGGTCTCCTCCGCGCTGCCAAAGCCAGCAAACATGCGCATCGTCCACAACCGGCCGCGATGCATCGTGGCGTGGACGCCGCGGGTGAAGGGATACTCACCCGCAAAACCCAGGTCGTCCTGGTAGTCCAGATCGGCGACGTCCAAAGGTGTATACAGTCGCCCCACCGGCTCGCCGGAAGTGGTCACAAAAGTGTCGCGTCGCTCCGGATATCGCGCCAGAAGCGGGTCTAGTGTCGTCTCTTGCCACCGGCTCCGGTCCTGCGTCAACTCGGTCAGTTCCGATTTATCGTACATTTCGTTCCTCTCCTCATTTTGAACGACCAACTATTTACTCACAATGCGGCGATCGACAAGGCCATCCAACGGCGTACCTCTTCCCGGTTCAGCTTGGCCCACGCCTCGGGGAAGGTGGTCAGCAGCTTGTGCTTCTCCGCGTGCCGGGCAGCCATGTAATTGACAAGGCCCTCAGCGCTGCGCCGCTGGCTCAGTGGCAGATGTACCTGGGCCGTGTCCCAGGTTCTCAAAAACTCGCTCAGCATGCCGATGGCTACATCGGCGTCGTTCAAGTCGCCCAGATGATCCTGCATAGCCTTGACTTCCTCGATGACCGCTTCGCCTTCAGGGGCCAGCACCTCGCGCAGGAACTCTAGCGTGTAACGCAGATACTTGCACTCGATGCGCAGGGCGTGGAGCGTCTCAATTCGGGCTTCATGCAGAACCGTCTCGTAAGCGCGGACCGCCTCATAGCGGGTGTAAATCAGCCGGGGCGCCACGTGGCGCACTTGATAGGGGACGGGAAGGTCCCAAGAGATAGATCGCGCACCGAGTCCCTCGGTCTGCAAAAACTCGGCAAACGTGCGCTTGAACTTTTGATAGCGGCTGCTGTCGAGAAAGTCTATCATTTTCTGGCGAGCAACCTCCCGCTGTGCATGCCAGGCCTCCAACAGCGGGGCCAGTCCGCCACGCGCTGCGTCCGGCAGTTTCTCCAGGTAGCGCCCAGCCTTTTCCTCAAAGACATCCAAGTCGCGCACAGGTCCGAGGGCACGGGTGACACGGCGCAACCCCTTGTTCAACGGGACGATGACCTTCGGTTCATAGAAATCGCCAAAGACGCGCAAGGCCGCCCGCATGCGCCGCGTAGCCACGCGCATATCGTGCAGAGCCTCAATGTCCTCACCAGCGCGTGTGCCGGGCTCGTGCTTGAGCATGCGCAAGAAATGAAACCAGAGTAGCTTGCGTCCGGCCTCACTCATTGGGTCACCGGGCAGCAAACCAGGCGCCTCCAATTCGGGCACCGCTTCAGCGTCCAGAGCAAAGCCTTCGCCAGAGACCAGCTCTGCTTCGGCCTCCATCTCTAGCAGCGTCCATTGTTCCTCGGTCATAAAGTTCAGATCCACATCGAACAGGCGATGCCACAAGTTGGCGCGACGCTGCGCGGCGACGGCGTCACCTTCAGCCATCGGGCCTGCTAGGACAAAAGTGATCCCACCATCGTATCTCTCAACCCGGTCAACGGTCGTGCTCTGGCTCTTTGAGCCGTCCAAACCAACAGCAATGCGCAGCAGCGCCGCCAAGACCAGCGTCTCTTGCTGGAGTGCGGATGAAAGCCGCATAAAGGCTTGCTCGCGGCGGCGGCGCACCTTTTTGCGGTGAAAGGCAACGATGCTGGCGAGCATATCCTGCTCGGTCTGGTCAAAACCAGTGATAGGCTGGGCCAGGATCAGGTCGCGGCTCACTAGATGGCGGCGGGCGGGGTCCAGCCTCAGGCCAAGGTTATGGAGGATAGCTGCCGCACCCAGATGAGCCCGCCGCCCGGGCGAGAGACCGTGGATGTCAGCGGTCAGATCGAAAAATCGCAGCGCCAGGCCCTTCACGTACTCGGCCCGAGCCACGTCCACGCCATAGTGGACGCACAACTCTTCAACGGTGACCGGGGCGGCTGGCGCTATCTCATCCGGCCCCACCGGGCTCTGAAGATCCCTCTCCGCCGCGCCCGGGGGACTTGGCGCAGCCTCCAAACCGGGGAAAATCGTCATTCTCTTTGCGCGAAACGCAGCCAGCCAGCGCCGTACCTGGCGCTGACTCAATCCGACCTCGGCGGCAATAGCGCTATTGCTGTGCCCTTGGTCGTGGAGCAAGACGATAAGGGCACGGCGCTGCTTGGGCAAGCTATCGCTGCTGAGCCAGGCCTGTAAGGCAACACGTTCGTCCCTCGTCAATCGTTCATTCATCTGCTCTCCCCTTTGCTCAGCGCGTGCGGCTTCTTGGGCCAATGCAAACCCCCGCTCAAACTTGGAGCGCGCTTCGGGTCGCAGGCCCCAGGTCGCTTTCAAATCAGCGACCATAGCTTGTAGATCCGACTCGTGTCCCTGATCCAGCAGCTCAATCTCCAATTCATAGTAGCGGCAAGGCCTGGCCTCGTCATCGAGCCGATATGCGCCAGCCTGGGCAGGCGTGACCACGTCCAGGCTTAGCTCGGCCACACGGCGTACACCTCCCGGCGCATCCTCGTAAACCAAGCGCAGGTATCGCTCCTGGCTTACTGAAAAAAGCTCGCGCAAGGGCCGGCCGTCACTCAGTCGCAGCGCCAGCTCGCGGGCAGGGCTCTCAGGCCAGGCTGCCGGTGAGTCATCGTCTACCTGCACCTCGTACTCTTCGCGCCGGTGGATACCACTGGCGGCATCAGCCCCACCCAAGCCCTTGAGCGTGGCGAGGGCAGGGGCCGATCCTGCCTCACCCGTCTTGCGTCGCACCCGGCAGGCGTAACCAGCGCGCAGGATAGCCCGTTCGTCGGTGTCTAAATAGCGATCGAAAACACTCTTGACGCCCGCTGGCTCCAACCGATAACCAGCCAGCGCTTCTAGCTGGCACAACTGCTCGAGAACAGCCCGGTCAGGAATAGAAAACTTGGCTTCGACCTCCATCACTTCTCCTTGCTTTTCTTCTTGGGCTTGACCTTGACTGCGGGCGGATGAACCGTCTGTTCGAACGGCTCTAGCTCCCGCTCCAACGTCTCCACGATGGTCTTGAGTGCCTTGGCGCGAGCGTAATACTTGCTGTTGCCCTCGACGATGGTCCAAGGAGCGGTGATGGTACTGGTCTTGAGCAGCATGTCCTCCACCGCTTCCAGATACTGGTCCCATCTTTCCCGGTTGCGCCAGTCCTCATTAGTCAGCTTCCAGGCCTTGTAAGCCGTGTCTTTGCGCCCCTCAAAACGGGCCAGTTGTTCATCCTGGCTGATGTGGATCCAGAACTTGATGAGAACGGTCCCAAAGTCCACCAGTTGGCGCTCAAACTGGTTGATCTCGCGGAAGGCCCGCTTCCACTCCTCCTCGGTGCAAAAACCTTCAATTCGCTCAACCATCACGCGACCGTACCAGCTCCGGTCAAAGATAGCGATTTGGCCCTTTTCGGGCAGGCGACGCCAGAAGCGCCACAGATAGTGGTGGGTTTTGTCCTCGCCAGCCGGTGCGGCGATAGGATAGACCGCGTAGCCGCGTGGGTCAAGGGATTCCGTCACCCGCTTGATGTTGCCCCCCTTGCCGCCAGCGTCCCAGCCCTCGTAAACGATAATGACGGGCCGTTTCTGCACATAGACCTGGTACCCCAACTGACCCAAACGGACCTGGCATGGGACCAGTTGCTGCTTGTATTCCTCACGGTCCAGCGTCTTGCTGAGATCTATCTTTTCCAGCATGGTTCTCCTCCTCTTAATCGTCTACCAGGTCCGCTGCTTCCGGTTGCACCACCTCGATGCCCCGCTCACGCAGCGTCTCTTCCATAGCATTGATGATAGTCTCAAAGATCTTGACGCGGGCACAACGCCGGTCAGTGGCCTCAACGATGGTCCAGGGAGCGTATTCAGTCTCGGTCCGCTCTAGCATCTCTTCGACGGCCAACAAATACTCATCGTATTTTTTGTGATGGTCCCAGTCCTCTGGCGTCACCCGCCACCAGTCCAGTGGATCCTTTGCGATTTTTTTGAAACGGCGCTTCTGCTCCTTTTTACTGATGTGGAGCCAGAACTTGATAATCACATAACCGTCGTCTGTGATTTGGCGCTCAAACTCGACGATGTCGCGGTAGGCGCGGCGCCACTCCTTCTCCGGTGTAAGTCCTTCCACTCGTTCCACCAGGACACGCCCGTACCAGGTCCGGTCAAAGATGGCCATCTCGCCATAGTTGGGCAGCTTGAGCCAGAAACGCCACAGCCAGGGTCGCGCCCGTTCATAAGTACGCGCCTCGCGGATAGGGTAAACCTTGAAGCCGCGCGGGTCGAGGCGCCGGGTTAGCAAGTTTATACTGGTCCCTTTGCCAGCAGCATCCCAACCTTCAAAGAGAATAACAGTCGGGATCTTGGCGTCCCAGCAGGTTTTCTGTACATCGTAGAGCCGCTGTCGAAGCTGTGGAAAACGTTCCTTGTACTCTTGTTTACCGAGTTGCTTGGTCAAATCAACTTTTTCCAGCATGAAACTTGCTCCTTTCTATTACTCTCGCACGTCAAAGATATTATAGCGATTACGACAGTTGAACGCAAACGCCGTTTTTTTGACGGACTATTCTGCCTTCCACCCTTTACCAACGGTCAGTTGTAACCAATAGCCGGTTATGCTATAATGCCAGTCAAGTTGCGAAAATTGATCAAGCCAGGAGGGATGGCCTATGGCGCAACCAGAAAAATGGACGTTACGACAAAAGATCATCGGCGTATTGCTGCGCCAGGCACGCCTGGAGGTCGGCAAGACGTTAAAAGAGTGTGGCCAAGTCCTTGGTTTTTCTTCCGGCGTGGTCTCGGCCATCGAACATGGCAAGCGAGCGATCTCTTTGCCCGAACTGGAGTTGCTCGCCTTTTACTTGAGCGTCCCTCTGGACTTCTTTTTGAACGACGGGAATGCCCCTTCAGGACCATCACCGGAGGAGCTGCCTAGCGAAGAAGTGCTGATGTTACGCCATCGCATCATCGCGGCCCTGCTACACCAGGCCCGTTCGGAACAAGGTTTGAGTCAGAAAGAACTGGCCGAGATGGCCGGACTGTCCAAGCGGCGGCTGTCGCAGTACGAACAGGGGCAAACACCAATTCCTCTGGTGGAACTGGAGGCAATGACCGAAGCTCTGGATGTGCCCTTGACCTACTTCCTGGACGAAGGAATCGGCCCCATAGGTGAGCATCAACAGCGTGAGAGGGAATGGCGCCAGTTTACCGAGTTGCCCCCCGATGTGCGCGCCTTTGTCTTGGAACCGGTCAACCTGAGCTACCTGCGCATGGCCATGCATTTGAGCCAAGTGCCGGCTGATGGCTTGCGCAACATCGCTTCCAGCCTGCTCGACATCACGTTGTAGCGAACGACTCAGGGCAAGCAATAGTTGGTGAACCGCGTCAGTGTCACTGAGCGATAGCCCAGCGCAGGTGGTCCGTGTCCAAGCGGAATTGTGGATGTGATATGCAACAGGAAAAGCTGAACCCCCAAACGATAGAAGCCGAAGGTCAGCGTCTATTCGCACAGAAACAGTACGAGGCAGCAGCCGAACGTTTTGCCCTGGCTCAACGCGCTTTTGCCGAAACCGGCCACGAACTCAAAGCAGCGGAGATGCTGAACAACGTGGGTGTGGTCTACCGGCGGGCCGGCAAGCACCAAGAGGCCGCCAACGCCTTGGAAGAAGCACGGCAGACCTTTGCTCGCCTGGGTGACCAGCGACGCCAGGCGCAGGCCCTGGGCAATCTAGGCGGTCTGTACTCCAAGATGAAGCGTTACGACGAGTCTGCGGCCTGCTTTCAAGAGGCTATCGGCCTGTTTGGCGAGTTGGATCACCGGGCCCGGCAAGCCGAGACACTCCGGGCCATGGCGATCATGCAGTTCAAGCGAGGCCAGCGTTCCCAAGCCTTGAGCACCTACGAAGAAGCGCTATATTTTCTCCCCAACCTCACCTTTCTTCAACGACTCTTGCGCTTGCTGCTCAAGCTGCGCGGCTGGATCCTGAGCACACCACCTTTTAGATAGCCTCAGCCCTTCAATCTACTGATTTTGCTCCAACTCAGCCAACTGCTCTGCCAAGCTCCCCATCGGGCGTGTCCCTCTAAGTTGCGCGGCCACAACGCCAGCGTCCGAGGCCACGCTCTGCAATGGCAGCAAGACGTGGAAGCAGCTACCCGGACAGCCCTCTTCGTCGTGCCCTTTGCTCTCCACCCAGATGCGCCCCCCGTGAGCTTCAATCACACCTTTGGCGATCGCCAGCCCCAGACCCGGGCCAGCGCCCTTGAACTTGACGCTGCCGGTTGAGTGCAGGTCGGCGCTGCCGACGCGGTAGAACTTTTCAAAGACCAGCTCTTGGTCTGCCGCGTCAATGCCAATGCCTGTGTCACGGACGACGATTTCAACGATACCCTCAGAGCCCTGCACTACCCGTCCCTCAATTTCAATCTTTCCACCGTCAGGTGTGAATTTGATGGCGTTGTTAATCAAGTTGCTAAACGCCTGGATCAACCGCCCCTGGTCGCCCTGCAGAGCAGGCAACTCTTCAATATCCTTGATTTCTAACGTCTGCTGACGCTGCTCGAGCGCCTCACGCCACTTTTCTACCGCCTGTGAAACAAAGATCACCGGCTGAACCGGATCGAGATGCAACTGCAGCGCATCCACACCGATGGCCGACGCGTCAATCATGGCGCTATAAATCACTTCCAACCGCTCGGTTGCCTTGCGAATACTGCCCGTTATTTTCTGCAGATAAGCTTCACTGATATCTTCCTGCTGTATCATCTCGCCCAGGATGTCAGCGTAACCGCGCACCTGGGTCAGCGGGGTGCGCAACTCGTGCGACGTGATGTTCAAAAAGTCACTCTTGGCCCTATCCAGCTTTTTCAAACGCAAGTTGACATCGGTCAGCTCCCGGTTGAGCTGGCTGATTTGCCGGTTTAGCCGGCACTGATCATCGAACAAGCGCGCGTTCTCCAGAGCTACCGCTGTCTGCCCAGCCAGAGTATGCAACACGTCCAGGTCTTGGACGTGATAGGGCTCCCCCGTCTGCTTGGCCCCCAACACCAACGCGCCGATCAACGTGCGCTTGGCATAGATGGGCACGTACACTTCCACATCCAGCGCCCACTGCCATTGGCGCTCATCAGGGTCCATAGCGCGGAACTCGGGCAGCATGTCGATGTCATACTGGGTCAACGGACGATCGCTCTCTCGGAGGGCACGCAAGACGGGGCTATCCGGCTTGAACGCGACCTCCATTGCTGCAATGTCACCCATGCCAGGAACCACTCGTACGTCGGCCCCACCCTCTTGCTTCTCCGTGATCAGCAGCAGCGCTCCCCGCCCCCCATCCAGCGCCTCGGCAATGTTCTCGACAGCCACCGCCGCCAGGCGTTCGATCTGCAAAATGTTGCTGATGCTATTGCTATAGTTACGCAGCGCACGACTGACGTCATAACCGGGGCCAAACAACAATCGCTCGGCCACGCCGCCGACAAACCCCTGGATAGGCCCCTGAAATACCGATAACAGCAGCGAGACCGCCACCCCCCCAGCGATGGCAAACGATAGTTGGCCCTGATCGCTCAGTGACGTACGCCGCACCAGCTGGTAGGCCAGCACGCCCCCGATAATCGCCAGCAAATAGAGCGCCATACGGACCGATGTCACGACAGCAAGCAAGACAAAGCGCCGTCCCGTACTCTTGAGGTCGGGCAACGAATAATTGACAATGGCGTAGGTCATCATCATAGCCCCAACTAGCCGCAACGGCAACCCGACCTGGGCCAAACCCTCGCTGTGAAAATAGTACAGTCCTTCCCCCAGCGCAATCAGTGTCAACGCGATCAACCAGTAGAGCACACGATTGCGATGCAGCGGCCGGCGCAAGCGGGCATACTCCAGCGCCGTCGTCGCGCCGCAGGCAACCATGAAACCGATCCAACCCACAACCCGCAGGATTCCCAGAATCGTCTCTGCTTGCCCCCCACCCAGCACGCCTCGCTCTACCAACACCACAGCAACAATCCAAGCCAGGCCCAGCAGCGCCAGTTCTCTGGAGCCGCGTCGCAGAAGAAAATCAAAGGTCAGCACCCCTAGCACGACCGGCAAAAGAGCCGCTGTGTAAACGGTCACAGTGCCCGCCGCATCAACGACGCCCTGTCCTATTCCCCGCCAAACATGGGCCAGGGTCCAGACCACCGTCCACACCGCTGACAAGATCAGGTAGCCCGCCAACCAGCGATCCACCGCCCTCTGCAAACCCTGCATACGAACCTTTAGCACTAGCAGCAACAAATACCCGCTTGCTGCCATCAGCGCCAAAGTTGGAGTCAATTGTAGAGGAAAAGCATCCATGATTCCCCCATTCATTTATCCCAAATTGGAATTTGGGATAAACTTGGGATAAACTTGTTATTTCAAAATGTAATAAGTGCCCTTCTTGACACCGATCTTTAAAATCAACCCGCGTTCCACCAAATCAACCAGGTCCAGGCGCAACGTTTCTGGAGAGACGCCAGGGCAGATCTGCCGGTACTCCCGGTTGGTGATGCGTCCATGGTCGCGGATGTAAGCCAACGCCTTGGCCTGGCGCTCATTCATCACCCGCTCCCAACGCGGCGTCGGCGGGCGCTGGCGCACGTTGGACAGACTCACCGTAAAAGTGTAAGGGGTGGCCTTGAAATCAGGGGGCGAGTGACCGGCCTGGGTCATCTCTTCGATCATACGATCCACGCCCAGACCCAGTTCTTCGATATAACCCCACTGATACAGTCCAGCGACGATGCGAGGATTGCGCGAGAAATGCTCATCCACGATATTGTCCAACGTGATAAAACCGGGCAACCCACCAGGGCTGATAATTTCCAGGCGGTCAGCGAACTTGCGAATCTCGACGCGCCGACCGCGCAGGCGATAGTCACGGTGGCAAACAGCGTTGACCAAGGCCTCACGCACGGCGAAAGGCGGATATTCGGTCTGCTCCTCCCGCTCCAAACCTTTCACCACAGCGCCGATATGCATCTCCTCCATCAACACCGACCAGGTTGTCTCCACCAGCCGCGCTAGAGAACCGCCAATCTCCTCCCGGCGGCCATAACCAGCCAGGCCATCCTGGCCTCGGGGCTCGGTGCCCACAAAGCGCACAAAAGTCAAACCGCTTTGAAGCAGGAAGGCCTGAGGATTGGCGCCAAACAGGAGCAGTCCGGCGGCCGTCGGCCGCCCGTGGTCATCCAGAGCGCCGATTTCGAGCAACAGTTCGTCCACCGGCATTTTTGATGGACGCCGTGTGCGCTCGGCCCGTTTTTCCAGAT
>CBFDAD010000002.1:0-17193 GCA_965602705.1 uncultured bacterium | reverse complement strand
GAGGATGCCTTCAAATTGTCACCCTACATCCAACGCCTGGATACGTCGATGCCTGGCGAACTTTCTCTGGGCTCGCTGGAAGCCGATCGCCCCCTTAGCGCTTTGGTCCAGATTATCGTGGGATCCCATACTCCCGGACGTCAGCGCGTGCTCCAACTGGAAGTTAGCGGCGATACGGTTGCTGTAGGGCAGCAGGGTGAGCGACTGGTGCGCGAGTTGTGGTTTCACTTTGCGGAGAATCCGACAACCGAGCCAGAGGTACCGGCGAACCTGGTCAATGCATTGGGAAAGCTAGCTATCTTTAGAATGCAGGAGCAAGCCTACGAAGCGTTGGAAAACGGTGACACTGAAAAAGCCTGCGAGAAATTGGAGGTAATGGCAACCCGGTTGTTGGATTTGGGTGAGTTAGAATTGGCCAACGCAGCCCGTCTGGAGGCTGGGCGATTGGCTAATACCGGTTTGCTTTCTCCATCTGGCCGCAAAAAGTTAAAGTATGGAACACGAAGCCTGGTTTTAGGCGATACGGATACGGAGGCCTAAGATGATTGAATGTCCATCGTGTGGCCGTCAGCACCGACCCGGTACGCTCTTTTGTAGCGAGTGTGGTGTCTATCTACCTACTGGTGGCCCATTGCGCACCGAACCTCTGCCCGAGGAGGAGTTGCCAGCATCTCGGGCTAATCCTTGGGCAACTGGTGCTGGTCAAGACCAGGATGCTCAAAAGCCTGCGAGCTTGAACGTCATCATGGTTGAGAGCAGGCGGCAAGTGCAGTTGCCGGTTGTTTCAGAGGTCTACTTGGGACGACTCGACGCCGCTCACGGCATCTTCCCTGATCTAGATTTAACTGCAGACGGTGGTCTGGAGGGGGGCGTATCGCGCCGCCATGCCAAGATTCATCAAAGGGGCAATCGCTTCTTTATCGAGGATGTCGGGAGTGCTAACGGCACCTTTTTGAACGGGCAACGCCTCACACCTTATTTGCCCCATCCCTTGCAAAAGGGGGACGAGCTGCAACTGGGTAAATTACAATTGACCGTGGAGTTTGGCTAGCCTGTACGGGAGGAGATATGACCTACACGGTGCTCATTCATATGGTTAATGAGGACCCCATCGTGGCTGAACTAGAGGAACTGCCCAGCCCACAGGCCCAAAGTATCATTATCAATAATCCGAGGCAGCGCGATGGCAAGGACCTGCACTATGTATCGCCAGAAGTCCAGACGTTGATTCTTCCCTGGAGCCGCATCAACTTTATCGAAGTGATGCCCACCGAAGAAGAAGAAGAGATCGTTGGTTTTATCCGTGACTAGGGATTGTGGAGGCCGGTAAAAGATAGACGAGTGATATGGGTTTGTCGAGGTAAGAAATGCCGTCCACCGATAGGCTCATCCTGGTTGTTGATGACGAACCGCGAATGATTCAGTTCATTCGCATGAATCTAGAGCTGGAAGGATATCGCGTCGTTCAGGCTAGCGATGGGTTGGAGGCGCTGGACAAAGTGCGCGACGAACTCCCAGACCTGGTCATCCTAGACGTTATGATGCCGGACTTGGATGGCTTTGAGACCCTGCGTATCTTGCGGGAGACCTCTGACGTACCCGTGATTATGCTTACGGTCAAGTCAGAAGAGGATGACATCGTGCGGGGATTGGGATTGGGCGCGGATGACTATGTCACCAAGCCGTTTAGCCCTCGCGAGCTGTCAAGCCGGGTTCAGGCCCTGCTGCGTCGCTCTGAATTGCCAGCGACCATTGAAAAGACAGAGATCAGAATTGACGATCGCTTGACGATTGACTTTGCCCGGCGCGAAGTGATTGTCGAGGGCGAACGGATTCAACTTCGCCCGACTGAATATCGGTTGCTTTATCATTTGGTCAACAACGCTGGATGGGTGGTACCCCACGAGACGCTGTTGCAGAAGGTGTGGGGATATGAATACCGTGACGAAACCCACTACCTGCGTCTATATATCACCTACCTGCGGCAGAAAATTGAACAAGATTCCGCTCATCCTCAGTATATACTGACCGAGCGCGGCATCGGTTATCGTTTCGTGGACTATAAACAGGAACAGAAGGAGCGTTCCGCTCAGTCGTGACCGTGCGGCTGGTCTAATAGACCCATCGTCTGACTCGGGTAAACGGATTGCACAGGAGAATGAGTGTATGGCCACAGCGGAAAACGCCTTAAAAATCGTCGTCACCGGCTCATTTGATGCTGGAAAGAGTCAGTTCATCAGCACCATTAGCGAGATAAAAGTCGTTTCTACAGAGCGCAAGATCACCACTGAGGATAAGCAGATCAAATCCGAAACGACGGTGGCGATGGATTTTGGACGCTTTACTATGTCAGATCGGACGCTGCATCTCTTCGGCACACCCGGACAGCCGCGGTTTGAGTTTATGTGGGAGATACTGGCCAAGGAGATGGATGGCTTTGTCCTGCTGATTGAAAGTACCAAGCCTGAGAGCTTTGATCAGGCACAGAGACTCATTAACCTCTTTACGCGTCTTTCTCCTGTGCCCTTTGTGGTGGCTGCCAATAAACAAGATATTCCCGGCGCGATACGCCCCCACCAGGTGCGCGCGGCGCTAGACCTGTCTCCCGAGATTCTGGTGTTACCTTGTGTTGCCACGGACCGTGATAGCGTTTTCAGTGTATTAGTGCAACTGGATCACGCAATGAAGTTCAATGGCTGAATCGTTCCTGGGCGCTCGGATTAATGCTGCTCTAATGTTTAGTTAACGCTTTTACAACACTTTTATCATATAATACGGAAAATCGGATCCGTTGAATGAGGAGATGAAAAGATGTTGTTTTTTGACCCGTTGTATCTGATAATGGTCATGCCCGCTATCTTGTTGGGAATCTATGCCCAGTACAAGGTCACGAGTGCCTATAAAAAATATCTGAGCGTCGGCAATTTTAGCCGGCTGACCGGTTTGGATGCGGCCCGTCGCTTGCTACAGGGGGCGGGACTGAGCCACATAACGGTTGAAGGCGTCCCAGGGCAGTTGACGGATCATTATGACCCAAAGAGCAAGACACTGCGCTTGTCGGACGGGGTGGCTCGATCAGCTTCGGTGGCCTCGATGGCCATCGTCGCACACGAAGTGGGCCACGCAGTCCAGGACGAACAGGGCTATGCTCCCCTCAGGTTGCGAGGTTTTATCGTGCCAGGGGTTAAAATTGGTGCCTGGCTAGGGCCGCTTTTGTTCTTGATCGGCTTTTTCTTGATCGGTTCTGAGCCTCTGGCGTGGCTAGGCGTCATCCTTTACGGCTCGGTAGCTTTATTTGCCCTGGCTACGCTGCCCACCGAGTTCAATGCATCGTCGCGAGCCATAGCTCTCTTGACCTCCAGTGGCATGATCGTGGAAAGAGAGGAAGAAAAGGGCGCTCGAGCGGTGCTCAACGCGGCGGCGCTGACTTATGTCGCCGTTACGTTCCAAGCGCTGGCTCAAATGCTCTACTACGTGACGCTGCTGACTGGTGGCCGGCGCCGCGACTAATCGGCAACCCGCCGGATGTAGGGTGAGTTGTAGGAAAAGCTAGTTACTTGCACCGTCGGCTGTAGACGGTGCAGGTGACTGCGTATGTTCCACTGGAAAGGAGCGGTATTATGCCCACGACTGTGCGCTGGTCTCCGCGCCGCGAATTGGTCAATCTGCGTGAAGCAATGGACCGTCTGCTAGGAGAGAATTTTGGCGAGGGGCGCGTTACGGGGCGTGGTGAGGCACGTTTGCCGATCGATGTGTATACTACGCCGTCGGAGATTGTGATTGTGACGGCTGTGGCCGGTGTGCCGCCCGACGAGGTAGAGGTAATCCTTGAAGGAGAGACTCTGACGATCCGGGGCGAGTTACCACCTCCTTTGGAGAACGTCGACTATATTTTTCAAGAGCGACCCTATGGTCGATTTAGTCGGGCGTTGACGCTGAACGTGCCCATTGACGTTGACAACATTGAAGCCACCTTTAGCCATGGCTTACTCACTCTCACACTACCTAAAGCACTGCCTGCCAAGTCCAAAACGATCAAGGTGCAAGCCAAATCATAGACGACAGTCGCCAAGCCATCTGGTGCTGTGCCCCTGGTGGGTGCAGCACCGTTTGTGTTTCATACATTTACACGCTAACGGAGGACGCGCATCATGAAGAGAAATGTGTCACGTGTAGGTCTTGCTGTTGTAATTGTGCTGGGACTAGTGCTGAGTGGTTGCAAAACCCGCGAGGATCACGAAGACACCGCGCTTCAAGTTGCACTGCTACCTATCATGGATAGCTTGCCCTTGTACGTCGCTGAACAGAACGGCTATTTTGCCACCGAGGGCATCCAGGTCGAACCGGTGCCGGTCAAAAGCCCCACAGAGCGGGATGCACTGATGCAGGCCAACGAGGTGGATGGAATGTTGACTGACCTGCCTGGTGTGGGGGTGTTCAATCGGGAAACGCCACAGGTAAAGATTGTGGCGATGGCCCGTAAAGCCTATCCCGACGCGCCCCTCTTCCGTCTTTTGGCTGCGCCCGGCAGCAGGATTAACGCTGTGGTTGACCTGTCTGGCGTCGAAATCGGCATCAGCCAGAACACCGTCATCGAGTATATCACCGTGCGCATGCTGGAAGGATCGGGGCTGAGCGCGGATGAAATCGTATTCCAGGAGATCACTGCTATCCCAGTGCGCTTTGAGCAGTTGATGGAAGGACAGGCTCAGGCCGTCACCCTGCCTGACCCTATGGCACAGGGGGCCGTCGCCGCCGGGGCCAAGTTGATCTTGGACGACAGCCAGTTCACCCAGTACTCCCATAGCGTGCTGGTCTTTAACCTTGAAGCTATCGAGGCCAAATCCACCACTATTAAAAAGTTTGTGACTGCTTGGAACAAGGCCGCGGCGGATTTGAATGCTGACCCAGTGGCTTATCAAGACTTGCTCATCGAGAAAGGCCGTGTGCCGGAGAGCATCCAGGGTGATTACACAATGCCCCCCTTTCCTGAACAAGAGATCACTAGCCCTGAACAGTGGGCTGACGTGGTCGCCTGGTTGATGAAGAAGGAACTGGTCGAGCGAGAAATCCCGTACGAAGAGGCGGTGGACACGAGTTTTCTGGAGTAGTTGCGTCCATGATCGCTATTGCAGATCTCACGTTCACCTATCCCAACGGCGTCACGATATTCGAGGGTTTTTCGTGGCACGTGGCGCGGGGCGAGGTGTGGGCCGTCATCGGGGAGAGCGGCTGCGGCAAAAGCACGCTGCTCATGCTGATTGCCGGCTTGCATCAGCCGACGGCCGGGTCGGTGTTGGTGGCTGGGGAACGCCTGGAACGGCCGCGCCCCAGTACGGGCCTCATTCTGCAGGACTATGGGTTGTTACCGTGGGCTACCGTTTGGGATAACGTCGCTTTAGGATTGAAAATTCGCCGCTTTTACGGACCAGACGGCAAGCACGCGCCCGCCGGTGAGGATTTGGCGACTTGGGCGGAACGTGTGGATCACTGGCTGGCCCGTCTGAACATTGCCCACGTGGCCCGTCGGTATCCCAACCAGATCAGTGGCGGGCAACGGCAGCGAACGGCGATTGCCCGCACTCTGGTGTTGCGCCCTGACCTGTTACTGATGGACGAGCCTTTTGGCGCTCTGGACGCCGTGACGCGCGAGGACTTGCAAGCCCTCACTATGGAACTGCATACCGAACAGGGGTTGACCACTGTCATAGTCACGCACAACATAGAAGACGCAGCGACGATGGGCCAAAGGATTTTGGTTTTAGGCCAGTTCCCTCATCGTCGAGCTGTGATAGTGGACAACCCGGCAGCAGGTCAGCCGGGCCATCGCACCAGCGCAGAGTTCCTTGCTATCTGTAACCACCTGCGTAGCTTGTTGGGAGGAGTCTCTGATGAGCCGGCGTGATTTGGGGTTGGGTCTGCTAACGACACTCGTTCTGTGGCAATTGTTGGCTTGGGTCATTGGTCGAACGGTCTTTCCACCACCGGCAAAGGTGCTGGCAGCCTTTGTGCAGGACATCCCAGGCGATTTGGGACGGCATTTTCTTATCAGCGCCTGGCGTGTGAGCGCCGCTATCATCCTTTCAGTTTTGACGGCCGTGCCTTTGGGCCTGGGCTTGGGGCAGATTGCGACGCTCAATCGCCTGTTCTCGCCGCTGATCTACATCGTTTACCCTATCCCCAAGATCGTCCTGCTGCCGGTCATCCTGGTGCTGCTGGGCTCTGGTGACACAAGCAAGATTTTCATCATTGCCATCATTCTGTTCTTTCAAGTTCTTGTGGTAGTACGGGATGCCGCGGCCGATTTGCGGCCGGAATTGATCTTGTCGGTGCGCAGCATTGGCGCAGGCCGAAGGGCGCTGTATCGCTTTGTCTACTTGCCGGCTGCCATCCCTGCTGTGCTAACGGCGTTGCGCGTCAGCGTAGGTACAGCCATCGCTGTGCTCTTTATTGCCGAGAGTTTCGCCACCACCAGCGGCCTGGGTTACTATATCATCACTGAGACCTGGGGAGTACTAAAGTACGCTGAGATGTACAGTGGTGTGCTGGCGATGAGCTTGCTGGGCTTGTCTCTGTATTTTGTCGTCGATGTTCTGGATCGGCGCTTGTGTCCCTGGCGTGAGGCAAGATGAAAAGTCATCCCGAATCCCAGGAATTCCCCAGCGCCTTGCAGATTTGGCTGTTGGCAGCTCGACCAAAGACCCTGCCGGCGGCGGCAGTGCCCGTGATCGTGGGAACGGCCGTAGCGATCAGTGAGGACGTTTTTAGACTGTTGCCGGCCCTGGCCGCGCTGGTGGCGGCGTTGCTGATTCAGATTGGCACAAACCTTGCTAACGACGTCTTTGACTATAAAAAAGGCACCGACGCCGCGGGCAGACTGGGGCCGCTGCGCGTAACCCAGGCGGGCTTGCTGACACCGGACCAGGTGATGGCTGGCATGGGGTTGATATTTGGCCTGGCGGTGCTGATAGGCGTTTACCTGAGTGTGGTGGGAGGCTGGCCAGTCGTGGTCATCGGCGTGCTTTCCATTGCGTCGGGTATTGCCTATACCGGTGGCCCATTCCCTCTGGGATATAATGGATTAGGTGATTTATTCGTGTTCATCTTTTTCGGGCTGGTGGCCGTGTGCGGCACGTACTATGTTCAGGCGGGTGCGGTCAGTGCCGCCGTTTGCTGGGCTGCCTTTCCCGTGGGCTTACTTGCTACCGCTCTCCTGGTGGTGAACAACCTGCGCGACATTCACACGGACAGAGCTGCTGGCAAAAGGACCCTGGCCGTGCGTCTTGGTGTAACAGGGGCCCGAGCAGAATACCTCCTGCTGGTAGGTTTGGCATACCTGACGCCCTTGCCGATGGTTCTGGTTGGCGAGACGGGACCCTGGTCGTTCTCTGTTTGGCTTTCTCTGCCACTATTTGTGCCGCTGGTGCGCTTGATTTTGCACCGGGAAGGCCGTGTGCTCAACCAAGCCCTGGCAGGCACGGCTCGGTTAGAGTTGGTCTATGGCTTGCTGTTCTCCCTTGGTCTGATCGTGTCTGCCCTCTTTTAGCGCTGCTGGTGTTGTTTTCGTGAGAGTTGGTGGTACTTGTGTCGGTCTGGTTATTGTGCTACAATGCCTTTGGCTATCAAATCAATCATCCAGGTCCCTTTGCGCCTACCTGATCCTGTTTGTGGTGCGAAATGGGCATAGAATCTATGAATCTTCCGCGTAGGTCGCGTTTCCAGGTTGACTGGTTGCTGAGTAATCTGCGTTGGCTGTTATTGCTGGCCGTCGCTATCGTTATTTTCGTTGATCCCGGACGCGAGGGGACATCCTTTGCCCTGCTTCTGGGTCTATTGCTCGTGGGCGCTGCTTATAATCTGCTCCTCTTGCTCCTGCTGGCTTTTGGCTTCTTCCCCCAACCATTGCCTTCTGTCTCACTGTTGATTGATTCGTTTCTGGCGGTGGCTTTTCTCGGTGCGTCAGGCGGTGCGGAAAGTCCATTCTTGTTTTTTGGCCTGTTCCCGGTCATCACCGCAGCGCTGCGCTTTGGCTTGACTGTTAGCATGGTGACGGCTGGTGCAATAGTGGCTGTCTATACCGTTGTTTCGGCGCAGCAAGCAGGTATCGACTCTTTGAACGAGCTGTTTCCTGTGATCCTTAACGGGGTGATTTTGTTGCTGGCAGCGCTGACGAGCGGGCTTGTCGGCAGCCGGGTGGTGGGATTGGCCGACAAGGAAATGCGCGAGGAAGAGGAGAACGAGTTGCGTCTGCTGCGGGCCATTCGTGAGCGGACCAAGGCGATTTACGATATGGCCAGTACGTTGAGCGCCACGTTGAACTATGAACGGGTGTTGGAGGCCATGCTCGACGTGAGCGTGCTGGGATTGGTCGAATTGGGACCACTGGCTGACCAGATGGTCAGCATCGTGTTGCTCTTTGGTGAGCGAGAGCTTTTCGTCACGGCCTCGCGCGGGTTAACCCGGATGGATCAGGCGCGCCGTCTGCCCGGTCGGGAAGGTGTGATTGGAGAAGCCTTGCGAGCTGCCGAACCGTGCGTTACCGACAATCCGAACCAGGATCCAGAACTTGGGCAGTTCGTCGCCTGCCAGTACCTGCGTTCGGCCATAGCGGTACCGTTGCGTGCCGGCTTCGAGTCGTTTGGCGTCGTGGTCTTTGCCAGTCCTGCAGAGGATACGTTTTCCCCTGACCGCAAGGAGCTGCTGGTGGCCATCTGTAATCAGGCAATCATCGCTTTACAAAACGCCCAACTGTACCAAGACTTATTGGCTGAAAAGGAGCGCATAGTCGAGATTGAAGAAGACGCTCGCAAGAAACTGGCCCGCAACTTGCACGATGGCCCCACCCAGAGCATTGCCGCCATCGCGATGCGACTCAACTATACACGCATGCTGCTCAGTCGTGATCCATCCAAGGTGGGTGACGAGCTGATCAAGATCGAGGAACTCGCCCGGCGCACCACGAAGGAGATCCGCCAGATGCTCTTTACCTTGCGCCCGATCATCCTGGAGACTCAAGGCTTGACGGTTGCTTTAGAGCAATACATTCAAAAACTGCAAGAGACTGACCCTATTCACTATCATCTCCAGGCGCAACCGATGGAAGACTATTTAGATGCGGATGCCCAGGGCAACATCTTTTACATCATTGAAGAAACCCTGACCAATGCTCGCAAGTACTCCCAGGCTACCAACCTGTGGGTGCGTATGGGGATGCGCGACCGTTCCTTCGTCGCCCAGGTGGAGGACGATGGTATCGGCTTCGACGTGGCCGACATCGAGTCTCATTACGACGAGCGCGGTAGCCTGGGTATGATCAACCTGCGCGAGCGCACGGAACTTCTTGGTGGTCAATTGCGGATCGAGTCAGCGCCGGGCAAGGGCACTCGTGTCACCGTGCTGGTCCCACTCAAGGATATGGCAACGCGTGAGTGAGTGGTTCATTGGACTGGGTTATGGAGGCAAGTTGGCCATCTGGTTGATGGCCTCTTTCCTTTTATATACGCTTGCTTCCCAACTTGCCTGGCAATCTCAGTGGATAGTTCCCGGTCGAGACGATAGGTTGGGACGCTTGATCGACCGCGTGCGTGGCCAGCCCTTTACCCCCTGGATAAGGGAAGCGATTCGGCTCGTCTACCTTTTAGGGATTCCGTTCACGGCGGCGATAAACGGGCTGTTGGCGGCCGATTTATTGGGACTCAGCGGCACCGATTGGGCGCAGGGCCAGGGTGTCCAGGGGTTTCTGTGGGAAGACTGGGCAAGAGGACTGGGGCTGGTGATGACAACTGTGCTGGCGACGCGGGTGGTGTGGTTTGCCGCGCACTTGTTCTCGCGCCGCGCCGGGCTCAGTCCAGTGACGTCGGGCATTCCTGGTCGCACTTGGCAGCGCCTGCTCGATGTGCTTTATGAGCAGGTCCATTGGGCCTTTTATCGCAGCGGCCCTATACTTTGGCTGGACGATCTTTATTGGGGCACCTTTGCCGGCTTTGTGTTGGTCCTGCTAGAGGCTATGCTCAATCCAGCTCTGCGGTGGGCGCTCAAAAGTCCCCAAATGGCCGGTGCGTTGTTAACCCGGCTGGCCATGGCTGGCATAAGCACGCTGCTATTCCTGGCGACACAGAATCTCTGGCTCACCACTGCTGCCCATCTAATCCTGATAGGGTTGTTGGGCAACGGTGAGCCAGAGGGTTATTTATACTCGGACGGATCAGCGTAGCGACCGTCTAAAGTGGCTGGCACTATTGCAGCGTCTGGCACGCGCGGTATTATACCAGGAGGGACAGGACGACCAGGCCACCCAGTATCACCGCGGCCAGAATGCCGATGCGCTCCAGGTCCCGGACGACGTAGTGATACTCCTCCCTAAAGTCAGCAGTGCCTGCCTGCTTCAGCGTCATCTTGGCCGGCTTCACACTTGCTTTTGCTCCTCGAGACTCGGCCTTGACAGCCCCCTCTTGCGGTTTTACCAACTGTGCTTTTGATAGTCGGGGCTGCGCTCCCTTGCGCACCCGCCGCGATTTTTTAGCCATTGATTATCTCCTCGGGTCAAAAATTGAATTTAATCTGTTCAGGTGTATTCGCTTACGGTTCCAGTTCTGCGATGACCACTATGCGCTGTGTGTCTTCCAGATACGGGTAACTCGAAATGAGCGTTAGCACCGGGTGGTTGGTCGGGTACATCACTTCCACCTGGGTCGGCTCCACGATGTGCGTCGCTTTGGCCAGGTAACGATAGACCTGGGTGCGGGTATGGACGAATATTTCATCGCCCAGCTCTATTTCGGGTAACCGTCGAAAGATTTCACCAAAGATGTCGTTGTGGGCCACCAGGATACAATTACCGCTTTGTCCTGGATTGGCACTCCAGGGCGTGTGCCCGACTCCTTGCTTTAATACCTCCCAATCGTCTCCCTCTACAACCGGGTGATCCACGCCAATGGACGGAATGACAATGCGCGTCGTGTGTTCCGGTCCAAGTGTGGGCACGGGTTGAGGCGTGATCGCCGCCGCCAATGCCTGCAAGTGCTCGGGAATCGGTTCAGGCTGCGAAAAGCCTTGTGCGTCAGGCGGCGTGTGGCCGCCAGGCAAGATCACTGCGTTGATGGGTGGGGCGGTTGTAGGCGTGGGCGCCAGCCGGGTTGGCGGGGCAATTGTAGGCGCCGAATACACCTCTGCTGCTTCTTGGTTAATCTTGCGCCGATCTTGCCAGGCACCCACGGTGATGACGATCAGCCCGACAACCGCTGATACTTCAATCAATAGAAAGACGCGATTGAACACAAAACGCCAGTTGACGTTCGTTAGCCAGGGTTGAACGACGCCCAGTGCAGCCGAAAGCTGTCGAGTGAGTCGCGACCCGAAGGATTGTCCCGGTTGGGTGTCTACATCAACCGAATGGTAGCTAGCCGAGGCCCCCACGCCCTTAAATTGGCGATGTCCTGTTGGAATGGGCGTCGGCATCGGTGGGGGAGGATCTAGTTCTAATGGGTCGCGCCCTGTCAAATGCTCTGATCGATCCATTTGGCGCAGCCGCGCCAGGCGTTTCTCCCGCCGCTTGATGAGCAGGACGCGCTCCAACTCCTCAATACTCAGGTCGTTAACTGAGCGACGATCTTTCATGCTTTTGATGCGACTGCAAACACCTCTCGCTCAAAAAACCAGCGAAAGGGCGGCCAGTTGAAGGCCACGTGACGGGCGGCGGCTAGAATGGGACCTTCATCCCGGTTTTGCACGGGCGTGTCCAGCCAGACCTTTGACCGAAAGCCGGCCCTCTTGAGCGTGCGTCGCAGGCTCAAGATGTCTTGTTCGTTGACGTGAACTTCTGTGTTGATTTCTACATTGAGCGCCCGGGGATTGCGCGGATAGCGGTCACCCTGACCCATCAGCCGCCGTACAAAGCGCACGACCGGATAGGCGAACTGATCATACCAACGGTTGGGAGCGGTATGGACGATCAAACGCCCGCGAGGTGCTAGCACGCGGTGGACCTCTAATAGCGCCTGGTGCAGTTCCCAGGGCAAGAGGTGCTCCACTATGTCCGACATTAATACCCGGTCAAAGTAATCAGAGGGAAAGGGCAAATGCTTGGCGTCGCACTGGTATACGTTTATGTCGATCTCGTTGACCAACCCCTTGGCAATTGCGTCACGAGCAAGTGTGTGTGACAATCGCACTGCAACCTGCGCATAATCAATCCCAAAAGTGTGAGCGCCGAGCTGGGCACAGTGCAGCAGCATTTCACCCCGCCCGCAACCAACGTCGAGGATGCGCATTCCTGTCCCCACCTGGGCCAGTTCAAAGGCCTGACGTAACCGGCGGGACAGATATGTACCTTTGCTGTCTAAGAACTCCTGGTGCCCTTCACAAGCCGTCAGGAAATAGGCTTCATCGTATTTGACTGAAGGCACCGTAGAGTGGACCTGGCGCTTGTCCACGCACTACACCTCGTTCCTGGAAATTTGGTAGGGCATTATACCGCACGGCATGGGGAGCGTCAAGAAGCGGAGCGGCGTTTTTTCAGCAGGCCGTGGACCAGCCCACCGCTATCAGCGCGCAAGAGTGCCATTAGAGCGACATAGACCGCAAACCCGATGCCGGCTGCGCCGCCCACGACGATCACCTCGCTTATCAGGCGACCAGGTGGCAATGATTGGGTCAACATCTCAGCTACCAGCCAGGTGACGGCACCCATAGCGACCGAACCAACACAGACCTTGGTCAACAGCCGGAGCATTCCATGGCCATGTAAGCCACCCATCCGACGATTCAGCAACCATAACATAATCAATGCGTGGATGGCCAATTGAAGCGAGTTCGCCAGGATCAACCCGCTTAGCGTCAGTGGGCCAAAGAGGGTCGGTGCGAGTGCAAGAACGATATAGGCGCCGACGGCAACGATGCCCACCAGAGCTGGTGTCAGGGTGTCTTGACGCGCGTAAAAGGCAAAGTTGAGCGGCCAATCTATGGCGGCAAAGACCAAGCCGAGCAGGGCTATGCGCAACGTTTGCGCGGTGTACAGCGTGTCCCGCGGGCCAAAGTCGCCGTGTTCAAAGACCAGTCCGACCACGGGCTGCGCCAGGACGAATAACCCGACGGTCGCTGGGACGATGAGGACTAGTACTAGCTTGATCCCTTGCGCCAGCGTCGTCAAGAAAGGTTCGTTTTGCTGCCGTGCTTTGCCAGCCGGGTCCTTGGGGGGCGAATCGGGTTCATCTGCTGGTGGATTCACGCTGGCTCGCGCCTGTTGCGACAGCGTGGGTAGAATGGCGAAAGAGATGGCTGTTGCCACTAGTCCCAGGGGTAACTGGTTTAGTTGGGCGGCATAACGCATCCAGGCCACGCTTTCTTCACCAGTGCGCGAGGCCAGATTGAAGCTAAGTATCGCCGCCACCTCTCCCACGATCAAGCTCAGCATCAGCGGCATGTAGAGCCTGCCGATGCGCTGCAGACCGGGATGGCGCAGGCTGAGAATCGGGCGCAAGTGAGCGTCTCTTAGACCGGGTAACTGCAATAGCACCTGGGCCAGCGCTCCTACCAACTGTCCCACCGCCATACTCATCACGCCCCAGCGCCGACCAAACAGCAACGCCATCGCCACCACGCAGATGTTGACAGCCACTGCCGTAAAGGCCGGCAGGGTGAAGCGCTGAAGGGCGTAGAGCAGACCGGTCAGGATGCCTGAGAGAGTCATAAAGATGACTGCCGGCATACTGACACGCAGCATGCGTGCGCCTACCTCTAGAAACTCGGGCGCCAATCCGCCGCTGGGCAGCTTGACCACCCACTGTGCCATCAGTTCGGAAAGAATCACCAGGACGGCCAGTACGATGGTCACCAACGTCATCAGTGAACTGACCAGATGCCATAAATCCTCACGTCGTCCTCGAGGGGTGTACTCGCTAAAGACCGGCACCAGGGCTGAGCTGATTACGCCGCCGATGAGCAGATTGTATACGGATGTGGGAATCACGGTCGCTGCTTCGAGGGCGCTGACCATCCCTGTGGCGCCGAACAGGTCAGCCTTTACCGTCTCGCGGACCAGTCCGAGCACTCGGCTGACAAAGCTGCCGATGGCGATAATCACGGCGGCCCGGAAAATGCGCCCGGTCTCGGCTGGAGCGGGTTCGACCGGCACCAGCGGCAATGGCTGTGTGGGCTGGGTATCCTGCCCTACGGGGAGTAAGAGGGGACCAGTGTCACTTGGCATAGCAATCGTTGGCAGTCAGGGAAGAGCGTGCCTTAAACACTGGACTAGCGCCCCTGACTTTTTAGAATACGTTCGATTAGATCACTGGTCGAGTGACCGGGGGTATAGCGCAGATACTCAACCCGGCCGTTGTAGGCGCGGACTAGGGCGGCTTCGGGCGGTGGTCTGTGTTCGCCCCAATCGCCTCCTTTAACGTACACGTCGGGGCGCAGGGCATCTACCAGACGTTCGGCTGTGTCTTGATTGAAAATGACCACTGCGTCTATGGGGTCCAATGCGGCCAACAGGCGCGCCCGTTCCTCGGCAGGCATCAACGGCCGCCCAAACCCTTTGAGGCGATAGGCGGCACTGTCGCCATTGACGCCGACGATCAGATAGTCGCCTAGTTCCTTGGCCTGTTCCAGGTAGTCTAGATGGCCCACGTGGAGCAGGTCAAAGACGCCGTTGGTAAACACCACCGTTTCTCTATAGCGACGGTGCAGCGCCCTTTCGACCAGAGCTTCATCCCACGTCAGTACCATACCCATTGGCTTTCCCCACTGCGTCTTGATTCTCGTCTGGCTTCTCAGCACCGCGCAGGCACACGGGTTTGACAGTTCACCGCTACATGATTTCGCAAGCCCGGTTTGCTGTGCTGAACAAGCCCATTCTACCGCAGTTCGTCGATGCAAGCAAACAGCACCTGACCGGATGAAATGGATGAAATAGAGCGATTGACAAATCGGCAGCCTCATGATATTAAGGGCTTCACGAACCGAAATCGCAGATAGGAAACTGGGAGGGAATTAACAATGCGTCAGGTGTTGAGTGTCATCCTCGGCGGCGGGCGCGGCACCCGCTTGTATCCGTTGACCAAGCTTCGGGCTAAACCGGCTGTGCCGCTGGCCGGCAAGTATCGCTTGATAGACCTGCCCATCAGCAACTGTCTCAATTCTGGCATCTCGCGGATATACGTGCTGACGCAATTTCTCTCCGAATCGTTAAATCGGCACATCTACCGGACCTACAAGTTTGACAACTTTGGCGGTGGTTGGGTGCAGATTCTGGCGGCCGAACAGACGGCTGGCACAGAGGCTGCCGCTTCTGACTGGTATCAGGGCACCGCGGACGCTGTCCGCAAACAACTGAGCCACATACGTACCGCTCGTCCTTCAGAGGTGCTCATTCTCTCTGGCGATCATCTGTATCGCATGGGCTATGCTCAATTCATCGCTTACCATCGTGAGACCGGTGCTGACGTGACAGTGGCTGTACAGCCGGTGGCACGCGAGGCTGCGCCACAGTTGGGCATCCTCAAAGTGGACCAAAAAGGGCGCATCGTGGAATTTGCTGAAAAGCCTCAAGGCAAGGCCCTGGACAAAATGGCCAGCGGCGATGATCCCGAAAAGCCTTTTTTGGCCTCGATGGGCATTTACGTTTTTAATTTCGACGTGTTGCGGGAATTGCTGGAGAAGCACAAAAAGGATGATTTTGGCAAACACATCCTGCCGGCCGCCATCAAGAGCCACAAGGTCTATGCGTATGCTTTCGACGGTTATTGGGAAGACATCGGGACGGTGCGCGCGTATTATGAGGCCAACCTGTCCCTGGCTTTGCCGGACCCTCCCTTTGACCTGTACGATCCGCAGTTCCCCATCTATTCCCGGCCGCGCTACCTGCCTGGTACCCGTGCCGACGACTGTCACCTGGAGCGGGTGATGCTAGCCGATGGCTGTCTGTTGCGAGACGCCATCATTACCGACTCGGTCATCGGCCTGCGCAGCATCATCGGGCCGGGCGTGCGCATCTCGCGGTCGGTGATTTTGGGGGCGGACTTTTACGAGGATGAGGCCCGGCGTGTCGCGAACCGCGAACGAGGCAGACCCGACGTGGGCATTGGTTCTGGTAGTACCATTGAGGGGGCCATCATTGACAAGAACGCGCGCATTGGGCGCAATGTGGTCATTCGTCCCCACCCAGAAGTCATTGAGATGGTAGAAGAAGGGAATTACGTCATCCGCGATGGCCTGGTCATCGTACCCAAGAACGGTGTAATCCCTGACGGAACAGTGATCTGAACACAGCTAGGATGCGCGATGGGCGCCTCGCGTTCTCAGAACGCAAAACGCCCCCTGTTACTCGGGGCGTTAGTTGTTGCCGAACTAGTCCGCTCAACGACCGTTTTGACGCAAGGTGCGGGCAACGAAAAAGGGATCGGTGCCGATGACGCTTTGAGCGTATAACTCCATTCCTCCAAAGTCAGCCGTCTTGTTGCTCAGGTCGCCCCGGTCCACGATGCGCACTATTACCGGAAAGTCGCTCCAGTCTTCGCTCTTTGGTGCTTCTAGTGGGGGCATATAGAGAGCCAGGTTGAACGAGAGCACGTCGAGCTTTTGTGTAAAAGTGCCAAGCACGCGGTGAATCTGTTCTTTGAGGCTGTCGTTGATCCCATCGGTAATGAGCAAGACTTCTTTTTCTTTGACTGGTGTCAGGTAGGCCAGGCCGCGCACCGCATCGCTGCCAAAATGCAATCCCAGGTCGTGGTGGATGTGATAAAGGTCGTCAAAATAACTATTGCCGAATCTTTGCTTATAGGCTAGCGCTGCCCGGCGCAGTGCTTCGACCTTGGCATAGTGCATGTCGCAGGTCATAGTCATCTGGGCGTGACCGTGAATGATGGACGCGCCGCTTTTCCACAGACAATTCCACATAAAGAAAAAGTAGCGCGCCAAAGGGTCGGTTTCGTGGGCTCTTGAGGCCCAGGCCAGAGCGGTGTCCAGGTAGTCGCTCACGGATTCAAGATCAAGATGAAGCGGGTCGTGCTCGTCAAAGATCACCAGGCCATGAAAGCCATCGTACTTGGCGATGTTGCTGGCGGTTATCGAATGGCTGCCTCGAATGCGACCAAAGGTGTCTTCAGGTGTGCCTTCCAAGGGTTTGCCAAATGGTCCGCTGCCGTTGTTGTGGATGATCTGGCGAACGTCATCGTGGTCGCGCATTTCCAATGGGCG
>CBFDAD010000001.1:0-22723 GCA_965602705.1 uncultured bacterium | reverse complement strand
ACCGTCTGGCCGAAGTACAGGCAGCCCAAGCCAACATCGAGCAAGCGCTGCAACTGACCGAAGCCGACATTGCCAAGGCCGAGGCTTACCGCGATCGAGAAGACGTCAAAATTGACCCAGAGGTGGATCAGCAGATTGAGCAGGCCCACCACCGACTAAACGAGGCACGACCGCTGGCGGCAGCGCGCGAGTTCATCGCGGCGACACAGGCCCAGACTGAGGCACGGCGGTTGGCAACCACCGCTTATGCCACCGCCAGTGAACAGGTGCAAGAGATCAACGCCCTGCAGGCAGAATTGGAAACTCTAGCTAAGAGCGTCACCGGCAAAGCGGGACAGTACAAATCCCAAGCGCAAGCGCTGCCAGCGGTGATCCGAACCACCGAGACAAATAAACGCATCCAACGCGCTGAGGATAGCCTTTCCCAGGCCAAACAAGCGCGTCTATCGACCGCTGGTCTAGAGGACCATATGTTGGCGGACGCACTGCGGGCCGCTATTGCGGCTTTCAAGAAAGCCAGTCAACTGGCCGATGAGACCCAGCGGCAAATCAAGTCTGACCGCGACGCATACCAGACCAGCCTCACTGCAACTCAAGCCACCTTAGACGCGGCGCAAAGGGCAATCAGAAAGGCCGAACGAGCGGTACGTAACCCGGATGCTCGTGGCGCAGGACAGCACGCGTTGGGGCGAGCACGAGGCGCACTGCCGTCAGAGTCGATCAATAACAATACCCGAGCGGCCCTGGCTCGCATCGCCCAGCAAGCAGAAAAGGCACAGCGGTACGCGCAACAAGCAGAACGCCAGGCACAGCAGAAAATTCAAGCGGTGAAGGCGGAACGACGACGCCGACGACAATCAGCAAGCTGGAGCGTCCCATCAGTTCCGCTGGCGAGGCCCAGTTCGAGCGGTTCGTCTAGCCAGCGTCGCTCAAGTGGTTCATCGCGGCGCTCCAGTTCGCGGGGCTCCTCCCGCCGGTCCAGTTCGAGAGGTTCGTCAAGTCGCAGCAGTTCGAGGGGCAGCAGCCGCAGAAGGTAAGGTGCATAAAATGCTCATTTGGATTCCCATTCCAGTCCTAATAACCACCCTGGCTTTACTCATCCGCGCTGAGGAAAAATCCCCCAAAGACGAGCGCCAGATCTGGATTTGGAAGCCACTCTCGACAGTGCTGGTCATCCTGGTCTGTGGCCTGTCCTTAACACGTTCTTCCGGCGCTTACGACCCATCCTACACCCTGCTGATCCTAGGGGGGCTGGCATTTTCGCTGGCGGGGGACGTGTTACTCATCCCTCAAAACAACCCGCGCGCCTTTCTAGGCGGACTGGTGGCGTTCTTGTTGGCACACGTGGTCTACATCACGGCCTTTATCTATTTGCAATCGTCGCTAGCACTCGGCGTCAACGCGGTCGTAGAGGTTGTCGCTGCTTTGGGGCTGGCCCTTGCGGCGGCGATGGTCTATCGTTACTTGAATCCCGGCCTGGGCAAGATGCGCCTCCCGGTGATCCTGTACATGGCGGTCATTTCAATTATGGTCCAGCGCACGCTGGCGGTGGCTTCTGTCTACACTGGGCCGGCAACGCAACCAGCACTGATGGTAACCGGAGCCGTGCTCTTTTACCTCTCCGACGTCATCCTGGCGGTCAACAAGTTCCTTCTAGCTGGACAAATGCCCCACTATAGGCTGTGGAACCTATCCGCCTATTACACCGGGCAGTTGCTCATCGCGCTGTCGGCCTCGTTTTTTGCATAGCCCGTTGGGCCAACCTGATCTAACAAGCAGCACTCTAAATGAATAACACCTTTTATCATTGATTGACAGCCAACTTGGCTTGCAGTATACTGGGGCCACATTGCGTTTTTTGTAGCTACTTTGCCCGCATTAAAAAAAGGAGGAGGAAAGTCACATGAAGAAGCAGTTATCTATTTTCTTGGTCCTGACAATGGCACTCGGTCTCACCCTGGCGGCATGTGGGGGCGGCAACGACGACGGGGGCGACCCGGTAGCTGTCGTCAAGGAATTGTTCAAGGCCATCGAGGACGAAAAATTTGACGCGATCCCCGATTTGGCCTGCACCGCCCAGAAAGAAGAGGTTGCCGCATCATTCGACTTTGGCTCAATGGTTTCCAGCTCGTTTGGGGCGGAAGACGTTGATCCACAACTGGTGCTGGACGCGATGGCCTTCAAATTCTCTAATCCAGAGTACAAAGAGGTCAGCAAAAGCGGCAGCAAAGCGGTCGTCCACGCCAAAGGCCGGCTAGAGATCTCCGTGGACCCTGACAGCTT
This sequence comes from uncultured bacterium, assembly GCA_965602705.1. Lineage (GTDB taxonomy): Bacteria > Chloroflexota > Anaerolineae > S140-20 > S140-20 > CBFDAD01. Next base: position 20,440 of record CBFDAD010000001.1, on the reverse strand, counting down.
TAAGGTTCTGGTGCGTGAGCTGCTCAAGGGGGAAGGCTTGGAGGATGTGCCAGACGATATGATTGACCAGGCAATGGGCCCCGTCCTCGAGCAATTTGAGGATTTTTATGAGGACATTGACGAGGACTTTGAATTGGTCAAAGAAGACGGCGAATGGCTGATCTGCGAGGAATGATGGGCTGACGAGCGGACTGGCTGAAAGAAAAAGGGAGAGCGGACACCGGCTTGTCCGCTCTCTGTTTTTTCAGAACGCACGTTATCCAACATTATCCCACGTTATCCAACATTATCCCACGTTATCCAACATCTGCTACGGCGAACAAGATCCAGGCCACACTTCTGAGAGCGTCATCTCCCTCGATCACGCGATGCTGGCGACGCAAGCGTCAATGGTACCGCTCGCGCAAAAGAGACAACAGCCCCAGCAACAGCAGACAAATCGCTGCCGACATTAGCCCGTTTCGCGAAAGGTCACGTGGGCGGTAAAGCGCGACGGCCATTGGCGCAGCGACCATGCGCCCTGCGGAAAAGGCCGTCGCGTTGAGCGACATAAGCGTGCCACGCGCCGTCGCGCTAAGCCCAGACACAAGAGGAATAAAGGAGACAATGCTGAACTCAAAGGCCAGGACAACAAACGCCGTGCCAACCAACGCCACCACCAGATTTCCCGTTAATCGGGGGAGAAGCCAATACCCGCTCGCCGTCACGATCAAGCCAAGGAAGACGGCTCTGCGCTTACCCAGACGGTCGGAGAGCAGCGCCGCGCCCAGTTCAGCAACCGCTTCGGCTGCGCCGATCACCAGCGACACCACCCCAAGCGCCGTTACCGTCAGGCCGAAGGTATCCTCCATCCACACACCGTAAACGACGACAATGTTATCTTGAGCCAGCATCAGCAAAGCGGTAATCATCAGCGCCAGCCAGGCCTGCCGATCGTTTCGGAGACGACGAAAACTGCGCAAGAGCCCTTTTAATATCGCTTCACGCGGCACATTCTCCCCCCGCGTCGCAAGGTCAGAGGCCAGCATGCGCCGGGTTAACCACCAGCCCACGACACCCATGGCAGTGATCACCCAAAAGGGTGCGCGCCAACTCACGTGATCAATGAGCCAACCGCTCAACGGCATCGCTAGCCAGGTCGCAGACCAACTCAACTCAGTGATGCCCAGCGCACGACCGCGTCGCTCATAAGGCACCCGCTGACTGACGTAGGCTTGCATAGCCGGATCATAAGCGCTTTTCGCCAGGCCTATCAACACAAAGCCCGCCAGGGCCACACCGTACAAGGGCAGCCCGGCGATGAGCGCTGACCCGCCGACCAACAGCCCCATACCTAGCGCCATCCCCCAACGTACCCCTAGGCGATCGACCAGCGCGCCGAAAAGCGGCGCTCCCATCCCCACCAGAGAACGAATGCTAACCAGGGTGCTCGCGGTGGTCAGCGACACCCCCAGCCCTCTACTGATCGCCGGCAAGAAAGGGTAGGTAAAGCGAAACGGCACGTTAACAAGCGTACGCGCCAAAAAGATCACACCTAGGATGGCCTTCTCAGAGGAACGACGGGGCCTGGACATAGTGACCGCAGGGTAAACGCCTTAGAAAGATGCCAAGTACAACATCCCGGGGTTGAGCCTGGACCCAGCGCCGAGCAAAATCGAATCTACCGCGTCTACGCTCACCGATAGTCTTCACGAGGGGGGCTGAACACGTCCACTACGACCGACGGCTCCAGCGCCACGCCCGAATGAGGCACGTCAGGTGGGGCGTGGTAGCTGTCTCCGGAGTTGCATTCGGCCGTTTGCTCACCGATGGTCATGCGCATGTGACCCGACACCACATAGCCGACCTGGTCGTGGGGATGCGTGTGCTGCGGCACCTCGACACCCTTGGCAAAAGTGAACTCGACCAACATCATTGCATCACTGCTAGCCAACACACGTCGAGTCAAGCCGGGTAACATCTCAATGGGTTCAGCATCCGCATTGCCGTAAAACATTGTCTTCTCCTTTAAGGGTGGGCATTAGGTATTGGATATTGGGTATTGGGGATTGGGTATTGGATATTACACTTCGGCCAGCACCTCTAGAACTTGGACCAGTTGGACGCGCCACTCGCTTTGAGGGACACCCACGTAGGGCACCCAAACCGCGCGCCGGCTGACTCGTATACCCCGGCCTAGGCGCCGCTGCAAGCCAGTCCGGTTGACGGATTCCAAGCGCTGGCATCGCACGGCTAGCTTGCCCTCTTCAATGGAAATAGCGTTCACCCCCGACGCGCCAGCCAGAACCTTGATCCGCAGTTGATACAGCAGATTATCCACCTCGTCAGGGATAGAGCCAAAACGATCGGCCAGCTCCGCAGCGATGGCGTCTACTTCTTCCAAAGTCGCCAGTTGGGCCATACGGCGGTAAAGCCGTAGACGCAGGGTAGTATCCGGTACATACTCAGAGGGAATATAGACCGGCAGCGGCAAGTCAATCATTACCAGCGACGGCAGCGCTGGTACAAAGGGTTCCCCGGTCTCCTGAGCCCTTTTCTCTTGTACCGCCTGGGCCAGCAACCGCGTGTACAGGTCAAATCCCACGTCCGCAACGTGGCCGTGCTGGCGCATACCCAGGATGTCACCCGCCCCACGGATCTCCAGGTCGCGCATAGCGATGGTAAAACCGGCCCCTAGCTCACTCGCCTCGTGCATCGTCTCCAGGCGACGGCGAGCGTCATCGCTCAATCGGCTAGGACTCTCGTAGAAAAAGTAGGCATAAGCCCGTTGCGCCCCACGCCCCACTCTGCCGCGCAGTTGATAGAGCTGTGCCAGACCAAAGCGATCGGCCCGATTCACGATGAGGGTATTGGCATTAGGAATGTCGAGTCCATTCTCGACGATGCTGGTACTGATCAACACGTCAACTTTGCCGTTCACAAAGCGCAGCATCTGTCGTTCTAACATCCGTTCATTCATCTGGCCATGAGCCACGGCAAAGTTGGCCTCGGGCACCAGTTGCTCCAGCCGCTGCCGCATCTGCTCAATCCCCATCACCCGGTTGTGAACGAAAAAGACCTGGCCACCCCGGTCAATCTCACGCAAGATCGCGTGGCGTACTATTTCGGCGTCGTAACGCCCGACATAGGTTTTGACCGGCAGTCGCTCCTCCGGCGGTGTATCGATGATACTGACGTCGCGGGCCCCCACCAAAGACATATACAACGTGCGCGGGATAGGCGTGGCCGTCAGGGTCAGCACATCCACCTCAGTACGTAGCTGCTTCAACCGCTCTTTATGAACCACGCCAAAGCGCTGTTCCTCGTCCACGATGAGCAAGCCCAGGTCTTTGAATAGCACATCTTTACTCAGCAATCGGTGAGTGCCAATGACCACATCCACCTGCCCCTGGGCCAACCGATCGAGCACTTGAAGCTGTTGCTTGCGGGAGCGAAAACGGGACAGCATCTCGACCTCGACTGGAAAAGACCGTAACCGCTCGCGAAATGTGTTGTAATGCTGTTGAGCCAACACTGTGGTGGGAACCAAGACGGCAACCTGCTTACCATCCATCACCGCTTTAAAGGCGGCTCGCAGCGCCACCTCCGTCTTGCCATAGCCTACATCGCCGCAGACCAGCCGGTCCATCGGCCGCTGGCGCTCCATGTCGGCCTTTACCTCCTCAATGGCCCGCAGTTGATCATCCGTCTCAATGTAGGGGAAAGCAGCTTCCAACTCCGCCTGCCAAGGGACATCGGGAGAAAAGGCATAGCCGACGACGGTCTCGCGAGCAGCGTACAATTCCAACAACTCCTGCGCGACCTCCTCGGCTGCCTGTTGCGCGCGCATCCGTGACCGGGTCCACTCGGCGCCTCCGAGACGGTTGAGACGGGGCGGCCGGTCATCGGTGCCGATGTAACGACTGAGCCGATCGGCCTGGTGAATGGGCACATACAGCTTGCCCTCACCTTCATACTGGACCAACAAGTACTCGCGCTCCACTTCCTCCAGCTTCAAAGTCGTCAACCCGCGAAAAATGCCGATGCCGTGTTCGATGTGAACCACGACATCACCGGGCGTCATATCCGCAAAAAAGGTCTCCGGCGCGACTTTGCGAGGTCGGCGGCGGCGGGGTTGAGGACGCGACCACCCAAAAATCTCCGCGTCAGTCAGCACCTGCCACCTATCACTCCCGCACCATTTTGCCGTCGTTAGTTTTGCGCGCCACCCCTCGGCCAGTGCCGCTTGGACAAAAGTGAGGCGTCCCTCGGGCGGATCGGTCAGCGCGGAGAGCGGCGTGATAAAACTGTCCTCCTGGCCCCAAAGTTCGGCCAGGCGTTCGGCCTGGCGACTGAGGACCACCACCCGTTCCCCGGCAGACAGAGCAGAGCGAATGTGAGCAACGAGCGGCTTGAGCTGCCCGCCAAAACGAGGGCCGGGTGCGAAGGCGCGAGCCAGCGACGAAGCTGTCTGCTCTGATTTGGCGTCACCGTAACCCAGCTCCAGCATAGCCCGGCTGGCCAGCGCATCCCGCCAACGATCCCAGGAGATGTACGGCTGAGGATAGTCAGGGGGCAAAAGACCTGCTTTTTCAGTGCTTTGGTGTCGCTCAACTGCCTGCCGCTCCAGTTCGGCCCAGGCACTGGATAGCTCTTCTTCGTCCTCTAGAATCACCAAACCTTCAGCGGGTAGATAATCAAGCAGGGTGGCGGGGTGAGAATAGAGCATGGGTAAATAGAACTCGATGCCCCTAAAAGCGCTGCCGTTTGCCAGTGCCTCTCGATCGTGCAAGAACGGAGCAGCATCGTCCTCAGACAAAGCGTCCAGGTGCCACGCAGCCAGACACTCAGCCACACGTGGTCCTAAACGCGGTAAGGCTTCGGTAGCAGGCGTGACGAGCGCCCGCTCTAAGCGGCTTTGCGAGCGTTGAGTCGCCGGATCAAAATGCCGCAGGCTCTCAACCTCGTCGCCAAACAACTCAACACGAATGGGGGCCGCCGCCGCCGGAGGAAAAACGTCAACAATCCCACCACGACGGCTAAACTCTCCAGGTGCTTCAACGACGGGGACCGGCTGGTAACCCAGACCGATCCACGTGGTCAACGTGCGCTCCAAATCAAGCAACTGCCCGGGTCGCAGGGGACGGGCACCCAGGCGAAAATGTCGCCTGGGCAGTGTAGGCTGCATCAAGGCGTGCGCTGAGGCGACAACAAGGAGGGGTTCAGACGGGCCAGGGCCTGACTCTGTCCCCAAACCCGCCAAGGCGGTGAGGACTCGCAAACGGCCACTGATGACCTGGCGGCTCCACGGCGCCCGCTCGTAGAAGCGGGGAAGTGGTTCCGGCAGCCGCATAATACGCTCTGGAGTTGGCGACCAGTTGCGCAGGCTTTGTGTCAACGCCGTTGCCCGTTCTGCTTGCCCCACGACGATGAGCAGTGGTCGATCCAAATCGCGTGCCAGAGCGGACAACAAAGCCGGTCGCGCCGAACGCAGCAAACCCAGAGGCGAGACCTGACGCCCGCGTTGCTGGAGGTCGGCGACCAGACTTTTATAATCAGGCAACTGATCGAACAGCGATAAAAGACCAGATACGTTCATTTTCCCCAAGGAACGAGCAATGATCGACGATAAACCATGGGTAAATACCAGATGTGCTCCTCACGTCTCATTGGCTAAGCCTGTTGAACTGCGTCATCGCCATTTCGATACCCTTGGTCAGCCAGCACTCGACGGCGCCAACCACCTCGTCACAAACCTCGTTCATCAAGGGCTGCTCGTCGCCAGAAAAGTCCTGCAAGACGTAAGCTGCAGGATCCATACGTCCTGGCGGCCGGCCAATGCCAACACGCACACGTGCAAAGTCTTGGCCGCCCAGCTCCGAGATAATCGAGCGCATACCCTTGTGTCCCCCACTGCCGCCCTTTGAGCGCAGCCGGACGGCTCCCTGAGGCAGGTCCAGATCATCAAAGATCACTAACAACCGCTCCGGTGGCACTTGATAAAAGCGAGCCACTGGGGCAACCGCGCGACCACTTTCGTTAATAAAGGTTTGAGGTTTCAATAGAATGACCCAACGCCCCAATATCTGGCCCAACGCCAGCCGACCACAGTTTTGACGCTTATCAAAGGTAAGATGATGTGCTTGGGCCAGGCGATCCATACACTGAAAGCCCACATTGTGGCGGTTGTGCACGTATTGCCGGCCGGGATTGCCCAGGCCGACGATCAACCAGCGCATCTTCTCAGTCATCAACAGTATTCCAATACTTTGAAACACACATAGGGGCTGGTCGGCGCGACCAGCCCCTCAAAAACACCCAAGCGTTCACCAGAGACTTGAGCTACCGAGGCGGAAAAAGCCCTCTCTTGCGCTGACGTTTGAAAAACCAGCGCAATCCCTGGCGCAGAATCCAAATCATACCCCATACAGCAAACAGGGCAGTTACAAGCCACACGCCGCTGCAAAAGGCGTCCCGCCACCCCGTCGTGTTCAACGCAGACAAAGGCGAAGGCTCGGAGGTCGGCGTAACCGTCGGCGGGCCACCAGGGGTCGGCGAGGGAGGTGCAATGGCGGTGGGCGGTTGATCAATCAGCACCGTGGGCGTCTGAGGCGGCACCGTCGGCAGCGATTGAGTAACGGTGGGCGTCACCTCCGGTGTGGGCGTGTCAGGCTCGCGAGAGTTGAGCACAGTATAGAACTGGAACTGAAAGTCTTGCAAGCCACCATCCCGGTCCCACACGCGTAACAACAGCAAGTATTGACCATCAGGAACCTGGGTTGTATCCCACACCGCCAGCCGTGAGGGACTTTCTACCTTTTGCTCAACACCGGTGACAATGGCGATCCAATCATCCTCGGCCCGTCCAGTCAAGGCATACACGTCGTACTTTAGGAAATTAGGATGCGTGGCAATGCCGACAATCTCGACGCTGCCACGCAGTGGGTCGCTATTGGGTTGCGGTGAGATGATTTGGCCCACGTAAGGGCTTTGGCGATTGGGTCGAGCGGTGACTGGCGGCGCAGTGATCAGCAAAAAGATCACCACCAGCAACAGATAGACGGGCCATGTTCGGCGCATACAGTTTCCTCACGTCTTTGGTTCTTGAGCGGCCCAAGTTTAGCACAAAAGGGGCGGAATGACAAGGTACCGCCCCGATTGACATTTGATTCTACCCCCAAGGGATACAGGTACGTCTATTCATCGATTCGCCAGTAATCGCCACCTCCCCCTTTGCGATCCATAAACCGGAATTCAACCAACTCCCGGCGTAACCTGGCGTAATCTTCGTGGAAACGAGCCAAGACATGGTATAATCAAACTATGGTATAATCTCGCCCGTCCTGCAAGCATTTGAGAACATCGAATGGGAGGCACAAACCTTTTGAAGATGAAACTGCACCATCGTGTTATTTTGGCTCTGGCGCTGATCAGCGCCCTGACTCTGAGTAGCTGCGGGCGCAAGCCATTGTTGTACAATGTGAAGGTCGCCCCTGATCACATCACGCCCAACGCTGACGGTGACAGCGACATCACGCTGATCGAGTACAGCCTGGCACGCAGCGCCGAGTTGTCCATTTTTCTAGTTGGGCCTGACGAGACCCGGCACTATTTCCGCGACCGCGCACCGCGTGCGCCACGCGAGGACTACCAGGTCTTTTTGGGCGGCGTCATCAACGACCGCATGCTGCCCGATGGGGACTATACCTGGTTCATCGAAGCCGTGGCTGCCGACGGTGAGCGAATGAAAGAAAGTGGCCGATTGACCTTGAGTGAGGCCGACACCGTATTCCCCGAAATCAGCCAATTCACCGTTCACCCACCCGTCTTTACGCCTAACCGAGACGGCATATGCGACCGAGTGCGCATGAACCTGTACGTGGAAAAGGATGTGGAAAAACTCCAGGTCTACTTGCTCGGCGAAGACGGCGTGCGCTATCCCGTGGAGGAAGAGCCTGGTTTGCGCAAGCAGAACGAGGCCGGGCTTCACACCTATGACTATGACGCTGGCGTAGACCTGGGTGCAGAACCACCACCCGATGGCGACTATACCGTTTATGCAGTGGCCTACGATTGGGTGGGGCAGCAGCACTTAGTGACAAGCACGTTGACCATTTCAGGCGGTGGCGTTCCCAGGGCCGAGATTCTCCAGGCAACAGTGGACTGGTCATCATCCTCGGTCATCCTGGGTAGTACCCTCTGCTTCACATTGACGGTGGACAATTATGGCTCGGTACCCATTCGCACCAGTGGCCCGGCGCCGGGAATATTGTATGAAAGCGATGAGAACTTTAACACCACGGACTATTACGAAGAGTCAGGCGCCTGGCGAGTGGGGATAGACTTTGACACCAGTCTACGCAACTACCCCTTCCGCTGGGCCGTGGGCGAACCGGACCAATTGGTGTCCGTCGAACGAGATGGACATACCTTCTACTACCTGCCGGCTGGCGCACGCGGGCGGGTGTATGGCTGCATCCGCATCTTGAGCGAGCCGCCACGCAACCCACTCTACTTTTGGGCTGGCTTGATCCACGAGGACGTAGAGATTAGCGACGTCAACAACCGCGTGGATCCCGTGAGTGTTGAAATCCAGGTGCCGTGAGATGCCTGACCTGGCGGTTCTCATTGTCAACTGGAACGTGCGCGACCTGTTGCGCACCTGCCTGAGCTCGGTCTATGCCGACTTGGCGAACAGCAAGCTGGATGCCGAGGTGTGGGTGGTGGACAACGCCAGCCAGGATGGCAGTCCCGAAATGCTGCGTGCCGACTTTCCGCAGGTGCACCTCATCGTCAGTCCATCAAACCTGGGCTTTGCCGGAGGGAACAACCTGGCGCTGCACCAGATAGGGACAGCGGCCCCACCGCGCTACGTTTGGCTGCTCAATCCCGACACAGAAGTCCAGTTAGGGGCAGCCCGAGCACTGGTTAACTTTATGGAGAGTCATCCTGAGGTTGGCGTGACCGGCGCGCGTCTCCACTACGGAGATGGGAGCTTTCAGCACAGCGCTTTCGGCTTCCCAGGACTGTTACAGATACTTTTCGACCTGTTCCCGCTCCCCGGTCGCCTTTATGAAACACGGCTGAACGGGCGCTATCCACGGGCGTGGTACGAGCAAAAAGCGCCGTTTCCCGTCGACCACCCGCTGGGCGCGTCGATGATGGTGCGGTGGAAAACGACCCGGCAAGTCGGCCTTTTCGATGCAGAATTCCACATGTACTGCGAAGAGATTGATTGGTGTATGCGCATCAAACGGGGGGGCTGGCAAATCTATTGCGTGCCTGAGGCCGAAATCATTCACCACGAAGGGCAAAGCACTCGTCAGATTCGAGAAGATTCCTTTGTAAACCTCTGGCAAAGTCGACGCCGCTTGTACGACAAACACTACAGCCCGGCCAAGCGATGGCTGGCCGCTCGCTTGGTGCGGGCCGGGATGCGCCACAAGATCCGCGTGACGCAGCAGCGACTGGCGCGAGGCGCATTGGAGGAATCCGTAGCAGTGTCGTACGTCCGTGCATATCGCAAAGCCATGGCACGTTTTGGGTGAAAAATGCATTTGACAGCCATCATCCTGACCAAGAACGAAGCACGAAACATCGTCCCTTGTATCGAGAGCCTGTTGTGGGCCGACGAGGTCGTTGCCTTTGACTGTTATTCCGAGGACGGGACGACAGATTTGGCCAGGTCCGCGGGTGCGCGGGTAATCCAGCACCCCTTTCACAACTTTGCCCATCAGCGCAACGCGGCGCTCGACGCCGTCGAGAGTGATTGGATATTCTTTGTGGATGCAGATGAGCGAGCGACACCAGAACTGGCACGCGAAATCCGCCAGGTCATCGAGCGCAAAGACACGAACGGCTGGTGGGTCCCACGTCACAATTATATCTTTGGCCGGTTAACGCGAGGAGCTGGCTATTTTCCCGATTATCAGATGCGTTTGTTGCGGGTCGGCTGTGGGCACTATGAACGCTCAGCGTCAGAAATCGTGGTGTTAGAGGGCGCGGATGGCTACCTGACGCAGCCCTTGATCCATTACAACTATGAAAACATGGCCCAGTTTCGCGCCAAACAACGGACGCGGGAAGTGTTTGAGGCAACGACGCTGCATCAACAAGGCGTCCGGCTGCGGCCACACACGTTTGTACTTCAACCTATCCGCCATTTCGTGTGGCGTTATTTCACACTCAAAGGGTACCAAGACGGATGGCACGGGTTGCGCCTATGTTTGCTACTGGCGTACTATTTCGGTTGGCGCAATTACGTGCGTTTGTGGCACATGCGTCGATCGGGAGAACTGTCAAACTCGGAAAATTGACCGTGAGACATCTCTGTGCTATACTCTCGATATGAACAGACCTGTACTGCTACTCAACATCAACTACGAGCCAATCCACGTCTGCAACACGAAACGAGCGATAGGTCTGCTGATGATGGACAAGGCAGAGATTTTACTCGATGGTCGAGGCGTCATCCGCACACCGTCTTCTACTTTTCCTCGCCCCTCAATCATCCGCCTATCCTACATGGTGCACCGCCCGCGTCCACGGGTCAAGCTGAGTAAGAAGGAAATTCTGCGCCGAGACAACTACACCTGCCAGTATTGTGGCCAGCAAAGTCCCAATATGACGATTGATCACGTGATGCCAAGACGGCTAGGTGGCACCCATGGCTGGGATAACTTGGTCGCGGCTTGCCCGGCATGTAACCATCGCAAGGGAGGACGGACATTGGCGGAAGCACATATGAAGCTTTTGCACCAGCCCCACGAACCCAAGGCCACGGCCAGATATCTCTATGGACGTTATCTTGAGCACAATCAGGATTGGGATAGCTTCATCAAAGGCTGGTAACGGAAGACAGAGAGACAAAACGGGGCGCTCTTTTGGAGCGCCCCGTCGCTTCTAACGAGGCACAATTACCGGGTGCCTTTTCCAGCCAGAGACCTGATGCGATCAAAACCGGCGTCAACCAGATCGGCGATTTCCTTGACGCTGTCCTGGTACTCTACCAAAGACCCACCATAAGGATCATCAATACCGTAGCGTCGACCATCCCCCATCTCGCTCAACAGATATATCTTGACGGCCTGGTCTGGAAACTCCAGGCGCAAAGCCTCGGCGTGGCCCTGGGTCATCGTCAACGCCAGGTCGGCCTGTTCGATAATGTGCCGATTAATCGCCCGTGAACGATGCGCAGTGAGGTCGAGACCTCGCGTGGCCATCAACTGCACGGCGAAGCGACTGGCTCGACGCCCACCCATCGTCCAGGTTCCAGCCGATTCTACTTCCCAGTCGTTCAGCCCCTCCTGCTCCAGCCGATGCCTCAGCAATGCCTCGGCAGTAGGCGAGCGGCAAATATTCCCAGTGCAAACAAACAGAACTCGCGGCATCCCACCTCCGCGCCTAGTATATCACTCTCACGACGGTACGGCAAGGCCAGCGCCCTCTAGCAGAACCGCCAGCCCACCAGCGACGAGAGAGTGCCCTCCCATTACAACCGGCACGGGCGCTGTACGGGCTGCCAGGGTCAGCGCCCGCAAAAAGGGATCACTGACTTGAGAATCAATCAACAGGTCGGCGTGAAAACGATCAGCATCACATGGCCAAAGGCCACGGCTGGCCAGGATCACGCGGCTGTCAAGCAAAATGGCGTCACCCAGACGCCCCAGGTGAACAAAGAACCGCTCGACACCAACCAGATCAAGGTAGTCATTTAGCAGGGATTGGACCTCGCCCCGCGCCTGGCGACCACTGGCCCGCATCCCCCGCTCCTCAGCGAATACGCGTATCCAGGCACGGGTGGCTTTTTCTAACATCTGCCAGGTCCAAGACGAGACCCGCCCGGCGATTATCACGCGACTGGCATCGCGGCGCAACACTTTAACAGTGGCGTCCAGATGAGCAGATGGCCAATCAAGGCGGTCGAGAAACGACCGCAAGTGAGGATGAGTCGCTGGATGGCGTGCTAGCGCCAGCAAGTCAAAAGGAGTATCAATGTCCATTTGGGTGGCCGTAGACCGGGGCAAGACCCGCACTGGGTAACCAGCCTGTTCTTGCCAGACCCAGGCCAGGGCGTTATCGCGTTCCAACCAACGACATAGAGCTAAGACAGCACTAGCCGGGGCAAAAGCGGCCCAGTCACTGGAGTGGGCATTGTTGGTCACTAATAGTGGGGCATCTGAAAGCACAGCCTGCACGACCTGCGCCAGGGTCACATCTGAGAGCAACGGGGCGCTGCCTCCGCCAAAGTACAGGCAGCGTTTCAACTCATAGTGTTCCACCAGTTTAGCTAGAGCCGTTCCAAAGTGAAAAGCTTGGTCAGGCAAGGAATACTCCAAATGCAGAGGTAAATCGCGTAGCGTCTCCAGCCATTCAGCCTGGTCGCTCAAGACGATAATAGGGTCTAGCCCAGGCAGGTTCAGCGCCTGCTCAATCAAGTCGCGAGCGGCGGCTTGACGAGCCCGACGCATGGTCCGCTCGACGTCTGTCTTCCTTCCACCGCCACCGACCATAAGAATCAGCCCTAGACTGTTCACCGTACACCTCTAGCAGCGATCCAAAATATGCATAAAAAGAGAGGGCCAGGTCGCCTGGCCCTCCTATGCCGGTCACTCAAGCTTATCTAGGGAACCTCTGGCTGCAGCAAGCCATAGTTGCCATCTTTACGACGGTAGACTACATTGAGGCCAGCGTCGTCAGCATTGTAAAAGATAAAAAAGTCGTGACCCAGAAGCTCCATCTGCTCAATAGCTTCCTCTGCGCTCATAGGCCACACTTCAAACTGCTTGACCCGCACGATGTCGGCTTCGGGTTCCTCTTCCTCCACCGGTACCTCACCAATCTCAGCCTCGCTAACGCGCACGCGATGCTGACGCTTGCCCTTATAACGCTCAATCTGGCGGTGGAGTTTGTCTAGTACAGCATCAACCGAGGCAAAGATGTCACCACTGCGCTCTTCGGCGCGCAATATGGCGTTCTTACTAAACACGGTAAACTGCGCAACCTGGCTGTCTTCAGCCGAGCGCGTGCTTTCGACCCCCAAGTCAACACGTACTTCATTGATCGTACCTAGATAGCGGCTAAGACGAGTTACTTTATTCTCCACATACTCCTGCAACCGGGGGGTCACTTCCAGATTCCGTCCTTGAATCATTATCTCCATATGTCTGTCTCCTTTATCAAATGATCTTGCACTTTGTTCAGGATAAGCGCATCCTTGAGGCTAGCGCGCCCGGGCTAAGGTTAAAGCCCAGACTGACTCTGCGCCAGCCTGACGCAGAGCTAGAGCACAGGCCTCTAGTGTAGCTCCTGTTGTGCACACATCGTCAACCAATAAAACACCAATGCTATCCAGCCGGGGGCCAGCCCAGGCAAATGCATCTTGCACGTTGGTTTTGCGCTCTCTCGCTCCCAACCCGACCTGAGGGGGTGTCGCCCGCGTACGAATTAGATGCGTCTCATTCAAAGCCAAAGACGCCCGTTCGGTCAAAACACGCGCCAGCAGTGCTGCCTGATTGTAGCCACGTTCTTTCCGTCGATTCGCATGCAGTGGAACGGGAACCACCAACTCGGCTGCCAAGTCTACCTTTTTCCAATAGATAAACAACATCTGTCCCAGTGGCACCGCCAGCTCGTGACGATGATGATATTTGAGGTGGTGAATCGCCTGACGCAGCGCACCATCGTGAACGGCGACAGAACGAATGCCGTCAAGCTGAATGGGCTCTATCCGGCACCGGGCACAAAGATCCTCAGTTGAGAGAAATTCCCCAGCCCCGGGATCAGCCTGGGCTGACTGCAGGAGAGATCGCCCACAGAGAGAGCAAATAGGCGGTGACACCAGTTCTATGGACGACTGGCAGGTAGCACAAAGCCAATTCCCCACCTTGGAACAAGCGACACATCGTGGTGGAAACAATAGATCAAGGCCACGCTGCAGCCAACCAGACAACAGACTGCCGTGAGCCCCTGTGGTGCGCATCTGTAAGTTTGTCATCATTAGGGAATCGAGCCTGGTAAAAGCGAACAGACTGTGATAACAGCCTTATCCCCCCCCCATAGCGCCTAACACGCCCGAGTTCATTACCGTGATAGCAGCCGGTCCCAGCAAGACAATGTAGATCGAGGGAAAGATCAAGAACACCAGCGGGATAAGCATTTTGACCGGAGCCTGGTTGGCCTTCTCTTCAGCCCGCTGACGTCGCTTCATACGCATCTGTTCTGATTGTATCTTTAGAACCTTGGCAATGCTGACACCCAACTGTTCGGTTTGAACAATAGCAGCTATAAAGCTGGTGACATCGGGAACTTCGATGCGGTTGGCCATATCGCGCAGCGCGTCCTTTCGCGCCTTGCCCAACTGGATATCTCGAATAACACGGCCAAACTCCTGCGCCAGAGGGTCATCCCATTTTTCATTCACCTTATTCATAGCCGCGTCAAAGCCCAGGCCAGCCTCTACACAGATCGTTAGCAGGTCTAATGCGTCGGGCAGCGCCTTGACGATGTCCTGTTGACGCCGTTTGACTTTGCTGTTGAGCCAACTCTGGGGGTATATGAAGCCAATCCCTGCTGCGCCGGCGGAGTAGAGGAATTGTTTGTTGAGGGGCTGTTTGGTGACAACCATCAGCAGAAAAGTGAGTACCCCAAGCAGGACTGTGGCCACAACACGCACACCCCAGAACTGGGCCGGACTCCAGTTGTTGGGGTTGCCAGCCAACTCTAATTTGTGGCGCGTCTGCTCTAGCGTCTGTTGCGGTGTGAAGCGGGTGATAAACTGGGCTCCCGCATCCACCATCGGCACGAGAATGCGCTGGCTAAAGGGTTGCGATAACTCTAACTCTTCCAGTGAGACGGCTTCAGCCCGCCCACTGTACTCCATCAAGCGGTCTTGAATAGTACTGCGAGAACGGCGACCTCTCAGCCCTATCACAACCAGCACAGCAACCAAAATCACCAAAACAACAAGCACAATAGCCACCGTCACACCTCCCTAATCAAACCTCAATGTCGGTGATCTTTCTGATGGCAAAAGCCCCACTGCCGATCAAGATAACGGCTACTGCAATCATAATCCACCCGCATATATGGGTAAACAACAGCATAATATAGTCGCGGTTCAATACCATCAGTAACAACCCCAAGCCAAACGGTAGAAAGCTGACGATATAACCAGAAATCCGACCCTGTGACGTAAGCACTCGCACCTCACCCTTGATGCGCACGCGCTCACGAATAGTATAACTGATCACATCCAGAATGTCAGCCAGGTTACCACCTACCTCAC
The DNA here is from genome assembly GCA_965602705.1 of uncultured bacterium. GTDB lineage: Bacteria > Chloroflexota > Anaerolineae > S140-20 > S140-20 > CBFDAD01. Next base: position 5,175 of record CBFDAD010000001.1, on the reverse strand, counting down.
GCTGAACGTTAATTGCCGTAATCATCAGATCCAAGTCATCGCTGTCAATACGACGTAGCATATTGGCGAGCGCCTGCTCCATACTAAGTCCAAGTTGCATCTCTTGCACAACGCGATGGAATTCGCTACATATCGGGGGTGGCAACTCTGAGGCCACGGACTCCATGGCTTGCATGACACTGTAGCCAGCGCGGAGGCCGTTGGACATCTGATTGACGGCATCGCCGAGTTGGTCATTGAACTGATTGAGACGGCGGCCTTTGCGTATGCTCACATAGATGCGCGGAACAAAGAACGCAACCACGCCAGCGACGATAGGGAGTGGTATGCCACCAAACAGCACATAAGCGATAGCAACACCACCCACTACGGCGATGACGTGCAAGGCCAAATACTCGGCTACCGTGAGCTTTAAATCGGCTCGGGCCAGTTGCGTTGCCATACTGTCAGCAAAGCCACGCCCTTGTAATGCGCGATCAATGCCCTCGGTGAGAGCCGATCGTTTTTCCTCATCGGCTTTCTTTTCATCAGCCTTGCCCAGATCGTAACCGGCCTCTGCATAACGCCCCAGGCGCTCTTGCACCACCGCCTCACCACTGCGCCTGCTGGTGACGATCCCAACTATCAATACCAGCAAGGCCAGTATTCCTAGAATAAGCACAGGCACAGGCATCTCACACCTCTATCTATTTTCACCCCAAAACCGCACTGGCTCTACCTTCCCCCCACAGCTAGAATCGCATCCTATCGCCAATACCAAAGATATTGGGCGGCAAATGTATTCCTGCGGCCTCAATTTCAGGCATAAATCGCGGCCGAATGCCCGTAGGGCGCAAACGGCCAATCACCTTACCGGCTTCAATGCCGGTCTGCTCAAAGACAAAGATGTCCGACAGCACAATCACGTCTCCCTCCATCCCCTGGACTTCGGTGACGTGAGTCACCTTGCGCGATCCATCGCGCATACGGGACTCATGGATGATGAGGTTGACGGCCGAAGCGATCTGCTCACGGATTGCCCGGGAGGGCAAGTCCATACCAGCCATAAGCACCATCGTCTCCAGACGGGCCAGAGTGTCCCGCGGGCTGTTAGAGTGAGCGGTGGTCAGGCTGCCGTCGTGGCCCGTGTTCATCGCCTGCAGCATGTCCAAGGCCTCAGGGCCACGACACTCCCCTACCACGATACGATCCGGGCGCATACGCAAGCAGTTGATCACCAGGTCGCGGATGCTGACCTCGCCTCGCCCCTCAATGTTGGGAGGACGCGACTCCAAAGTCACAACGTGCTCCTGACGGAGCTGAAGCTCGGCGGCGTTCTCAAGCGTGACAATCCGTTCATCGTTGGGGATAAAACCTGACATAATGTTAAGCAAAGTCGTCTTCCCGGAGCCGGTGCCGCCAGAGATGACAATGTTCATCCGGGCGTAGACGCAAGCTTTGGCAAATTCGACGACCTCGGGTGTAATTGAGCCATACTCGATCAAGTTTTCAATCGTCAGTGGTATCTTGGCAAACTTGCGGATGGTCAAGGTAGGTCCGACCAATGAAATAGGGGGAATAACAGCATTCACACGAGATCCATCGGGCAGACGCGCATCTACTGTAGGCGAAGTTTCATCCACACGCCGTCCGAGTGGTGCGACGATACGGTCAATGATGCGCATGACGTGATCATTGCTTTCAAAACTAGCAGGTGCCCGCTCAATTTTACCGCCACGCTCAATATACACGTTTTTAGGCCCGTTGACCATGATCTCAGTGATGGAGGGATCACTTAGCAACGGCTCCAGCGGGCCGAAGCCAAGAATCTCGGCAACGATCTGCTCGAATAAGCGTTGGCGCTCGGCACGACTCAAGATGATACCTTCTTCAGACAAGACGGCATCAAAAAGCTCTTCAATGTTTCCGCGAACCTCGTCCGTTTTGGATATATCCATCGATGGATCGAGGTCTGCAATTAGCCTGTTTTGCACCCGCGATTTCAGGTCCATGTAAGCGTCGCGCGCTGCAGCGGCAGGTTGACGCCGCACACGTAGCTCAGACAGCTTAGACCTGGGCTCAGCGGTTGGTTCTTGCCCTCTTTCAATCCGTCGTAGCAAAGACATGTTCTTTCCCTCACAACTCTACACTAGTCACTAATCTTGCCCATTCGTCAACGGAAAAACCGTCCCAGACGGCGCCGTGCGGTATCGTCCACCTCAGGCTCCGCTGCCGCCTCGGCCTCAGCGACGGCCGCCCAATTCTCCAGCAACTTGTGCGCCAAGCGAACGATAGCCTGGGAGATAGGGCGGGATTCGTCACTGATCACAAACGGTACCCCCCGATTGACCGATGCCAAAGCTGCCGCGTCGTCCAGGGGTATTTCCGCCACAACGGGATGCTTGATACTCTCCTGTATGTCGCTGGCCCGAATGCCGCTCCGCCGGTCCGACTTGTTAAGCACCAGCGCCAACTTGTCTGGTGGATACTCCAACTGCTCTGTCACCTCCAAAAAGAGACGCACGTTTCTGAGTGAAGAAATATCGGGTGTCGTTGGCAAAATTATAAGATCAGCGTTATCAAGGACGGCCAGGACTGTGTCATGCAGAGAGGTCCAGGTATCCACGACGACATAGTCATAATGCCGCTTTAACTCATCCAGAATACGCTGCATGTGTTCCGGCGAGACTAGATCAGCCATTTCTGGCCGGGGAGGTGCCAATAGCACCTTGACACCCGATGGATGGGGTGTGAGAACTGTTTCCAGCAAAGCGTGGTCCATCTCATCGATCTGCGGTGCCAAATCAGCGATGCTATGCGTGGGTTTCAGGTCTAACAGCACAGCGATGTCGCCAAATTGGAGACTGGCATCTACCAACGCCACTGGCTTACTTGTTGCGCGATGCAGAGCGATGGACAGATTGACCGCCAAAGTAGTGCAGCCTGCACCTCCTTTGGGAGCAAAGGTAGCGACAATTTTGCCCTCTGACCGTGGAGGTCCCGCTGCAGCCGCCGTGGAAACAGCGGCTGCTGGCCGCATCGCAGGCATCGCACGCCTACGACTCTCACCCATCTCGTAGACACGCCGGATTGTCGAGACCAGTTCATCAGCCGAAAACGGCTTGGTCAAAAAGTCACGCGCGCCAGCCAGCATCGAGCGCCGCAAGTAATCCGCCTCGCTCTGGACCGACATCATAATAACCTGGGCGGTAGGCGCTTCACGGGCAATCGCCTCACTGGCACTGATGCCGTCCACACCCGGCATGTTGATGTCCATCAGGACGATGTCTGGTTGGTATTCCTGGGAAAACTGGATCCCTTCCTCACCACTGGAAGCAGCTGCCACTACCTCAATATCACCTTCAAAATACAACAGCTTACGCAGATTCTCCCGCGTTTCAGGGATATCATCAACGATTAGAACCTTTATTTTCCCCCCACCAGAACTCATATGGTTCTACCCTCTCTGCATCAGGAGCTGCCAAGATCCTTAAGATCTGACCCTACCGTGGCGGCGCTCCAGTTTCGACTTCCGGCACCAATTCCAATGCTCCCTCGTCTAGACCTAAGAAGCTACGTTCCAGCTCGCGCACCGCCGGATCAATACCAAAGTCCAGACCAAGAGGCAAACTAAAGTTGAACCGTTCTCTCATATATTGCAGTGTCACCGGTTCCGTGTCGGGCAGGCGCACACCAGCGTCTTCATACGAGCGTAGTACGATGTGCATAGCACCGCCTGCTTCCTCCCCCCATTTGAGCACTAGGGCATCCTGAGGTGAAACCACGAGCAGCAGCGGTTCCCTCGCCATACGCTCGTAGGTCTCTAGCAAATCAAGCAGTATTTGCGCCTCCGAGGTGATGATCGTTTCCTGCGGCTCTGCGCTTTCCTGCGCTTCCCCTCCGGCGCCTGCTCCAAACGGCGCGCTCCCGCCATCAACCTCCTGTCCTTCCTCCCCCTCCTCAGGCGTCACGCTCTCGGTAGGGATGCCAAGTTCTACCGCTGCACGAAGTAACTCACCCCAGGGCAACCAGGGACCGACGTTGAGCACTTGAGCGTCACGTACCGTAATCTGGCTAACCAGGCGTGGACGCTGCGGCACCTCGCTGGGCACCACATTGATGGGTTGACCAAAGGGATCCTGTTCAAACCGCCCCAGCGCCCCCTGAACCGGCACTTGGTCTTCTGGTATGATCCCAATAGGCGAGGCTTGATTGGGCAGAGCAGATTGAAACTCTTCATCTAACTCGGTCATAAGGAATGAGACCAAAACATCGACATGATCACCGCGGCGTAGCGCCCAGCCGACGCTGGAGATATGATCTACGGGAATGGCCATGGCCACCCGACCGGGCGGGATCAAGAGGGCTGCGTCAGAACCCGTCGAAACCAGGTCACCGGCCTGATCAGTCAGCATGCCTGCGGTCAGTATCGTCCCTCGCGGGATATCTGACCGGGTGATTTTGCCTTCGACTTGATCAATGGAACTGAACGCATCCTGAGCGACCCATCCTTGAGCCCAACTCTCAACGCTTACCCACTCGCTCAAGCCAATCGTGTCAGTCACCAAAAGGGTGCCGCGCGGGATACGTTGTTTAGCTACCACAACGGGGTTTGGGACGGGTGTTGGCGTGGGTGGGACAGCGGTTACCTCTGCCACCCCATCGTCCCCCACGACCTCAGAGGGTTCTGCACCGTCTTCAGTGTCACGCCCCAGTAACAACAGCAGGCCAGCAGCTATCACAGCCAGCAGTATTCCGATCAAGATTAGGAACCTACCGCGTTGCATACCTTCCTCCTTTACTCACTGGAACAAAACGTGGTCAAGAATGAGGGAGAAAGATCGATTCTCTCCAATGGACTGGCAGAGTGCAATCAGGCTGCTTTTCTCCCACTATAATAGGTTGCTTTTACTATACTGACTTCCCTGAAAAAGTCAAGCGTGACAATGGTACTGCGTCTCATTGTCTTTTCTCCACATTGAAGAGCTTTCATGCTATAATATCGACCCGTTACTCGAAATCTGAACTAGCGCGATTCATTCTCCTGGTCATCAAGATTCCGCCCGGTGCGGCCCACGGCTACCGTGTCCTAGTCGGTATCATTCCGTTGACAGGGGCTTGACAGAGCCCCTGTTCTGCAATATACTATCAGTATACGGAAGCCGATTCCATAATGTGGAAAGAGGTGCCGAGATT